>CAJPFZ010000628.1 GCA_905339355.1 Burkholderiaceae bacterium | reverse complement strand
CCCTGCGTGACGGTGTGCCCCACCGGCGCGAGCTACAAGCGCGCCGAAGACGGCATCGTGCTGGTCGACTACGACAAGTGCATCGGCTGCAAATACTGCACCTGGGCCTGCCCCTACGGCGCGCGCGAGTTCGACGAGCAGCGCAAGGTGATGACCAAGTGCACGCTGTGCGTCGACCGTGTGCACGACAAGGCCCTGCCCGCGGCCGAGCGCAAACCGGCCTGCGTGCTCGCCTGCCCCACCAGCGCGCGCTTGTTCGGCGACATCCACGACCCCGACTCGAACGTCTCGGTGGCGATCCGCGAGCGCGCCGGCTATCAGCTGATGCCCGAATGGGGCACGCGCCCTGCCAACCACTACCTGCCGCGGCGCAAGACCGCGATGGCCGTGCACCAGGAAGACCTGCAGCGCGTGGACAACCCGCTGAAGATCGACGGCAAGTTGCCCGAGATGCCGCCGCTGGAGCATGGGCGGGAGGACTACGCGACATGAGCCGCCGGGCCGCTCCCACGGCGAATACCGCAGCGCGCAGCGCGGAGGTTTCCCAGTGAACCCCGCGTTCTCGGTCATCTTCCTGACCACGCTGATCGGCGCGGGCCAGGGCTTGTTCCTCGCGCTCTACGCGGCCGAGCTCGGTGCCTTCGGCAGCGTGGCGGCAGGCGAGCTGCGGCCCTTCATCCTGGTCGGCAGCGCCTTGTCTCTTGCGCTCGCCGGCCTCGGCCTGTTCGCCTCCTTCTTCCATCTCGGCCACCCGCTGCGCGCCTGGCGTTCGGCGGCGATGTGGCGCCGCTCGTGGCTGTCGCGCGAAGTGATCGTGCTGCCGCTGTTCATGGCCGGCGTGGCCGCCTATGGGGTTGCGCACGGCCTGGGCTGGAGCGGCACGCGGCCGCTGGGCGCGGTCGTGGTGCTCGCCTGCATCGCGCTCTTCGTCTGCACCGCAATGATCTACGCGTCGATCCGCTTCCTGCAGGAATGGGCCACGCCGCTGACCCTCGTGAACTACCTGCTGCTCGGCTGCGCGTCGGGCTTCACGCTCGCCACTGCGCTGGCGGCGCTTGCCGCGGTCGACTTGCTGCGGCCGCTGGCAGCCGCCGCGGCACTGCTGACGCTCGCGGCCTTCGCATCGCGCGCTGCATCGCTCGTGCGCAACGCGCAGCTCGCGCCGCGCTCGACCCTGCAGTCGGCCACCGGCATCAAGCACCCTCGCATCCGCCAGACCGCGCAGGGCTTCATGGGCGGCTCGTTCAACACGCGCGAGTTCTTCCACGGCCGCGCACCCGGCACGCTGCGCGCGCTGAAGTGGCTCTTCATCGCGCTCGTGTTCGTGCTGCCGCTGGCACTGCTCGCGCTCGGCGCGGCAGCCGCGTCCGGCGCGCTGCTTGCCGCCGCGTTCGCGGTGCAGTACGCGGGGCTGCTGATCGAGCGCTGGTTCTTCTTCGCGCAGGCGAACCATCCGCAGAACCTCTACTACCAGGCCATCTCATGACGCCCGAAGTCGTGTCGACTGCCGCCACGGCCTGGTGGATCTGGCCGCTGGCGCTGTTTGCCGCATGCTTCGTGATGGGCATCGTGGCGGTGCCCGCGGGCATCGGCGGCGGCACGCTGTTCGTGCCCATCATCAGCGGCTTCTTCCCGTTTCACCTCGACTTCGTGCGCGGCGCCGGCCTGATGGTCGCACTGGCAAGCGCGCTGGCGGCGGGGCCGATGCTGCTGCGCGGCGGGCTGGCGAGCCTGCGCCTGGCGCTGCCGATGGCGCTGCTCGCATCCGCGAGTTCGATCGGCGGCGCCATGCTGGGCCTGGCGATGCCCGCCGCCGCCGTGCAAACCGCGCTGGGCGTGACGGTGCTCGGCATCGTCGGCCTCATGCTGATGGCGGGCAAGTCCGAGTTTCCGCTGGTCGTGCGCCCCGATGCGCTGGGTTCGGCGCTGGCGCTGAACGGCGTCTTCATCGACCGTGCCGGCGGGCAGCGGATCGAATGGCAGGTCCACCGCACACCGCACGGCCTGCTGCTGTTCCTGTTCATCGGCGTGCTGGCCGGCATGTTCGGCATCGGGGCAGGCTGGGCCAACGTGCCGGCGCTGAACCTGGTGATGGGCGCGCCGCTCAAGGTGGCGGCGGGCAGCTCGGGGCTGGTGCTGTCGCTGGTCGATTCGGCCGCCGCCTGGGTCTACATCAACCAGGGCGCGGTGCTGCCGATGATCGCGGTGCCCTCGGTGGTCGGCATGATGCTCGGCGCGCGCATCGGCGCGCGGCTGCTCAACGTGCTGCCCGGACCGGTGATTCGCCGCATGGTGATCGCGGTGCTGCTGTTCGCCGGCGTGCGTGCCTTGCTGAAGGGGTTGGGGCTGTGGGCGTGAGAGACCCCGTTGTGACCGACAGCCCCTCGGCCGACGAGTACGCCGGCCGATTCCCCGAGGAGATCGCGGGCCGGCTTGGGAGCGGCCCGGCGCTCGGCCCGCGTGCAGCGGTCGACCTCGCCGTGATCGTGCAGTCGCGCGAGCAGCTGCTGTACGCGCGGCTGCTCGACTGGGGCACGGCCCTCGGCCTGCTGGTGCTGGTGGCGAGCTTCACGGCCTACGTGGCGGGCTGGCTGCCGCCTCGCGTGCCGGTGCACGAACTGCCGTCGCTGTGGCACCACCCGGTCGACGAATTCACGCGGCTGACCGGCTCGCCGCTGGGCTGGGCCTGGCTGGCCGAGCTGCAGCGCGGCGACCTGGCCGGGCTGCTGGGCATCGGCCTGCTGGCGGCCTGTTCCCTGCCCTCCCTGGCGGCCCTGGTGCCGCTGTACCTGCGCGCGGGCGACCGCGCCTACGCGGCAATCTGCCTGGCCGAGATCGTGGTGCTGTCGCTGGCGGCCTCGGGCGTGTTGAGCGCGGGGCATTGATGCCGTGAGCCGCCTCTTCTCGCGCCTTCTGCTGGCCACCGAGCACACCGAGTTCGACGCCGGTTCGGAGCCGCTGGCGCTGGCGATGGCGGCCAAGTGCGGTGCGCCGTTGGCCGTCGTGCTGCCGCTCGTCAGCAACCCCGAATACGAAGCGCTCGCGCCGCAGCTGGCACAGCGCGCCGAGTCCGACGCCGCCGAGAAGCTGCAGGCGCTGCGCCGCATGGCGCAGGAGGCCGGCGTGGCGGTCGAGCTGCGCGCGCGCCGCGGGCCCGAGCCGTATCGCGAGATCGTCGACGAAGCACGCGAGCGCGACGCCGACCTGATCATCATCCGCCGCCGCGGCCAGCGCGGGCTGCTCGCCAATCTGCTGCTCGGCGAGATGGTGCGCAACGTGGTCGCGCACGCGCCGTGCAGCGTGCTGGTCGCGCCGCGCGGCACGCGGATGTGGTCGCGCCGCGTGCTCGTCGCGATCGACCCACAGGCCGCCGACATGGCGCCGGTGGCCGCCGCCGCCGCGATCGCGGCCGAATGCGCGCTGCCGCTGCAGGTGGTGTGCGTGGCCGACGCCGCCGCCGACGCGATGCAGCAGGGCGAGCGTGCGCTGCAGCGCGCGTGGTCGACGGCGCGCGCGTCTGGCGTGGCGGTCGACGGCTTCGTGCGCATCGGCCGGCCGCACCAGCAGATCCTCGCCGCCGCGCAGCAGTCGGGTGCCGACCTGCTGGTGATCGGCCGCCACGGCGACGACACGCTCGCCCGCGCCTGGCTGGGCGGCGTGGCGCAGAAGGTGATCGGGCTGGCCGAGCTGCCGGTGCTGGTGTCCGTCACCAAAGCGAGAGCCTCCACACCATGACTCACCTCGACAACCGTCATCGCGTCGACAGGCTGGCTCACCTCCACGAACGTCATCAGGAGCCTGCCCCATGAGCGATGCACTCGACTACCTGGTCAAGGCGCGGCCTGACGCGCTCGGCCACTATTTCAAGTTCCTGAAGGATTGCGGCAAGCACCTCGACCCGAAGACGCGCAACCTGATCTCGGTCATCACCAAAGTCGATGCGCAGACCGATCGCGGCTTCCGCCAGTATCTCGGCCGCGCGCTGCGCGAGGGCTGCACGCCGATGGAGGTACTCGACGCGCTGCTGATGGCTTTCCCGACCCTCGGCCTCGCGAAGATCGTCTGGGCCGTGGACATCATCCTCGAGATGGACATCCCGGAGTTCCGCGTCGAAGCGCTGACCTCCGAAGGCGAGTGGCACGACGTGATGGCCGCGAGCGAGGTCCGCGTCGGTGAAGTCACCCGTGTCGAATGCGACGGCCGCGGGCTGTTCGTCTACCGCGACCCGCACGGCCTGCGCGTCTACGACAGCCGCTGCCCGCACCAGGCCACCGACATCCCGCACCTCGCGCTCGACGGCAGCACGCTCACCTGCCCGAAGCACGGGTGGGCATTCGACGTGCACAGCGGCGAGTGCATCAAGAAGGGCAACACGCCCCTCAAGCGCTGGGAATCCAAGGTCGTCGAGGGCCGCCTGATGGCCCGCTGGTAGCGACCGCTTCTTCACCTGTTCACTCACGACGACCAAATGGAGACAAGACCGATGACGACGACCCGCGCATTCCTCAATCTCGCCCCGCTGGCCGCCGCGCTCGCGGCGGGCCCGGCCCTGGCCACCGATGGCTACTTCTCGCACGGCTACGGCATGAAAGCCAAGGGCATGGGCGGTGCGGCCACCGCCCTCGCGCAGGACAGCTTCGGCGGCGCCAACAACCCGGCCAGCATGGTGTGGGCCGGCTCACGCCTGGACGTCGGACTCGACTGGTTCAGCCCGGTGCGCAGCGCCAGGCGCAGCGACGCCGGCTTCGCCACGCTCAACGGCAAGGTCGACAGCGGGCGCGAGAACTTCGCCGTTCCCGAGTTCGGCTACAACCGCATGCTCGGCAGCGACATGTCGCTGGGCGTATCGGTCTACGGCAACGGCGGCATGAACACGAGTTACCCGCAGGGCAGTTTCGATTGCGGCGGCGGACCGGCCAACATGCTGTGCGGCAGCGGCAAGCTCGGCGTCGACCTGATGCAGCTGATCGTCGCGCCCACCATCGCCTACAAGCTCAGCGAGCAGCACTCGGTGGGCGCGTCGCTGCTGCTCGGCTACCAGCGCTTCAAGGCCGAAGGTCTGCAGGCCTTCGACAACGCACCGGGCTTCCCACCGTTCACCGGCTCGCCCGGCAACGTGACCAACCGCGGCTACGACAGCGCCACCGGCGCCGGGCTGCGCATCGGCTACATGGGCCGGCTGAGCGACATGGTCGCGATCGGCGCGTCCTACTCGAGCAAGGTGAACATGGGCAGGTTCAAGAAGTACAGGGGCCTGTTCGCAGAAGACGGCAACTTCGACATCCCGTCCAACTACAGCGTGGGCGTGGCCTTCATGCCCACCCCGGCGTGGACGATCGCGCTCGACTACGGCCGCATCAACTACAGCGACGTCGCCTCGGTCGGCAACGCGAGCCTGCCGGTGGCGCCGCTCGGCGCAGCCAACGGCCCGGGCTTCGGCTGGAAGGACGCGAACGTCGTGAAGATCGGCCTGGCATGGCGCATGAACGGCGCCTGGACGCTGCGCGCGGGCTTCAACCGCGGCGACAACCCGATCAGGTCGGCCGACGTGACCTTCAACATCCTCGCGCCGGGCGTGATGAACGACCACTACACCGCAGGCTTCGACTGGGCACTGGACAACAACAGCGAACTCACCGGTGCACTGATGATTGCCCCGCGTCGAAGCGTCAGCGGACCATCGCTGTTCAACGGCGTGATGGGCGCCGGCGCCGCCGGCAACGAGACCATCAGCATGCGCGAGACCTCGCTGGGGATCGCGTGGAGCAAGAAGTTCTGAGCATCTGCCGACAGAAGCGGGAACACGAATGAGAGAACCTTCCCGGCTCCGCCCGCTCGCCATCGCCGCACTGCTGGCCGGCCCGTGCGCGAGTGCGCCGGCCGCCGACGCCGCGCGCGCGCAGGAGATCGTGCAAGGCAAGTGCTTCATCTGCCACGGCGCCGACGGCGAGAGCTCAAGCCCCGTGTTCCCGCGTCTGGCAGGCCAGCACGCCGCCTATGTGGCGCGGCAGCTGGCCGATTACCAATCGGGCCGGCGCAAGAGCGACACGATGCGCCCGATGGTCGACGACCTGTCGGCCGACGACTTCGTGGCCCTGGGCCGCTACTTCGAATCGCGCACGCCGCTCGCGCATCCGCAGCCCGACGGCGAACTCGCGCAGGTGGGCCGCTTCATCTTCGAACGCGGCAACCCGTACTCGGGCATCCCGTCGTGCGCCAGCTGCCACGGCCGCAACGGGCACGGCACCGACACCTTGCCGCGCCTGGCGGGCCAGCACGCGCAGTACATCGAGAGCCAGCTGAAGAAGTTCAACAGCCGCGAACGCACGAACGACAACGCCGTGATGCACTCTGTCGCGTCCAAGCTGACCGAGCTGGAGACCAAGGCGGTGTCCGCCTACATCAGCGGAATGAAATGAACCGCCCCCTGCGTCGAGCGGCTACACCGCCAAGGTGTCGGCCCAGATGTTGGCGGCCCAGGCCAGCGCGTTGCGCCCTTCCACCTGGTTCGCGGCCGTCGACACGCCGCCCGAGCCCGGCACCGTCTTGAAGATCTTGTCCGTGGCGTCGTACTGGTGCACCGACGCGACGTGGACCACATCGCGGGCAGTGACGAAGCTGTAGCAGGTGTTCATCACGACCGGCGTCGCGTTCACCGGCTGGCCCTTCAGCAGCTGGATGATCGCCGCCGCAGCCACCTTGGCATGCTGGTTCGCCATGTGGCCCGACTTGGGCATCAGCGGCGCGGAGAACACCGCATCGCCCAGCACGTGAATGCCCGGCACCGCGGTGGACTCCATCGTCAGCCAGTTCACGCCGACCCAGCGGTTGTTCATGTTGATCAGGCCCGCGCTGCGCGCGATGTCGCCCGCGCGCTGCGGCGGCACGACGTTGAGCACGTCGGCCTTGACGTCGTCGAACTCGAGCTTGGCGGTGAGCGTCGCCGCATCGACCTGCTTGAGTTCGTTGTTCGGCCGGTATTCGAGGATGCCCTTGTAGTGGTCGGCGAAGGCCTTTTCGAACAGCGCCTTCTTCGACTGGATCTCGGTGTTCGCGTCGAGCACCAGCACCTTGGACTTCGGCTTGTGCTGCTTGAAGTAGCTGGCCACCATGCAGGCGCGCTCGTAGGGCCCCGGCGGGCAGCGGAACGGCGCCTTCGGAATCGCCAGTGCATAGACGCCGCCATCGGGCATGGCTTCCAGCTGCCGGCGCAGCGCCACCGTCTGCGGCCCGGCCTTCCAGCTGTGCAGGATCTTCTCTTGCGCCGCCGGCGAGCCCAGGCCGCCGACCTGGTCGAGCATGAAGTCCACGCCGGGCGAGACGATCGCGCGGTCGAACGGCAGCTTGCGGCCGTCGGCCAGGCGCACTTCCTTCGCTTGCGCATCGATGGCGACCACCTCGCCCTGGATGCGCTTGACGCCCGCGGCTTCGAGCCCGGCGTACGAGCGCGTGATGTCGCTCATCTGCTTGTGGCCGCCGAGCACGAGGTTGGAGATCGGGCACGACACGAAGGCGGCGTTGCGCTCGACCATGGTGACGTCGACGTTGCCGCCCCACAGGCGCAGGTAGCGCGCGGCGGTGGCGCCGCCGTAGCCGCCGCCGACGATCACGACACGGCCGATCGACGGCCCGCCTCCCAGGTTGGCGCAGCCGGCCAGCGGCGCCGCGGCCATGGCGGCCAGACCGGCCTCCAGCACGCGACGACGCGAGATGTTTGGTGATCCGTTCATGCTCGCCCCCTCATTTCGCTGCAGGCTGCGCCGCGAAGTACGCAGCGATCAGCTTGACCTGGTCGTCGGTGTAGCCCTTGGCGATCTGGTGCATGATCGTCGCCGGCTGCGCGCCGCTCTTGAAGTCGGCGATCGCCGCGAGAATCTTCTCGGCGCTCACGCCGGCCAAGGGCTTGGAATCGGCACGCGCATGGCCGTTGGTGCCGTGGCAGTTCGCGCAGGTTGCCGCGAGGTTGCGGCCGAGGTTGGCGTCCTGCGCCTGCACGAGCGGCGCGGCAGCCACCAGCAGCGCCGCGGCGAGCCGAAGAGCTTGTCCCATCTGTCCCTCCTGATGCGAGCATTGCGCACGGCTTGGGTGCCGGGCTGCGCCGATTCTCGATGACACATTGGCTCACCGACATTGCCCGGATGGAGTAGGGGCAAACCTGTAGCCGCGGCGCGCGGTTCATCAAGCGGATTGCAGCAGCGGCGTGTCGTGCGCGACGAGATAGGCCTCGCCTTCCTCGAGGATGAAGTACCGGAACGCCTCGGCCGCGGGCGACAGCAGCTTGGCGAGCAGGTGCACCACGTTCCAGGTGCGCATCACCGGCGTTCCCTCGACCGACAGCACGTGCAGCAGGCCGCTGCGCACCTCGAGCCCGATGGTGTGCAGCGAGAGGAGCGCGAGGCCCATGCCGGCCATCACCGCCTGCTTGATGGTCTCGTTGCTGGCCAGCTCCATCGTGACGCGCGGCGCGATGCGGTGCTCCTTGAAGAAGGCCTCCATCGCGGCGCGCGTGCCCGAGGCCGCTTCGCGTGCGATGAAGGGATAGGACTGCAGCGCCTCAGCCGGCGGGTGACCCACCGAAAGAAGCGGGTGCCTTGGCGGACACACGAACACCAGCGGGTGCGCCGCAAAGGGCTCGGAGCGTGTTGCGAGCTCCGTGGGCGGGCGGCCCATCACGGCCAGGTCGACCTCGTTGGCATGCAGCATCTCGACCAGCTGCGCGCGGTTGCCGGCCACCTGCAGGCGCACCTCGATGCCCGGGTGCTCCTCGCGAAAGCGCGCCAGCAGGTGCGGCAGGAAGTACTGCGCCGTGCTGACCATGCCGATGTTCAGCTGCCCCGCCTCGACCCGCTTGAAGCGCGCCATCGCATCGTCGGCGTCTTTCAGCGTGGCGAGCAGGCGCTTGGCATAGACAAGAAAGTACTCGCCCGCGGTGGTCAGCGAGACCTTGCGGCCCTGGCGCTCGAACAGCGGCAGCCCGACCTGGCCTTCCAGCTCCTTCACCTGCATCGTCACCGCCGGCGGCGTGAGGTGCAGCACCTCGGCCGCCCTCACGAAACTCAGCTGCCGGGCGACTTCGGCGAACACCCGCAGTTGGCGGAAGGTGATCGCCTTCATTCAGCTTTTCCTGAATCGAAACTAAAGAACATCTGAATTCCCCTTATTTCATCCGAAACTTATATTGCCCCGACCGCGCCGTCAATGGCGCACCGCTCAGAGGGCCCCACCGTGAACAAACCCGTCGAAGAAGGCGTCATCACCGACGCGAAGAAGCGCTACACCGCCGGCGTCCTGAAGTACCGCCAGATGGGCTACTGGGACGCCGATTACGTGCCGCGCGACACCGACGTGATCTGCCTGTTCCGCATCACGCCGCAAGAAGGCGTGGACCCGATCGAGGCCGCGGCGGCCGTGGCCGGCGAGTCGTCGACCGCGACCTGGACCGTGGTCTGGACCGACCGCCTCACCGCCTGCGACAGCTACCGCGCCAAGGCCTACAAGGTCGAACCTGCGCCAGGAAACCCGGGCCAGTACTTCGCCTGGGTGGCCTACGACCTGATCCTCTTCGAAGAGGGCTCGATCGCCAACATGACGGCGAGCCTGATCGGCAACGTGTTCAGCTTCAAGCCGCTGAAGGCATGCCGGCTGGAAGACATCCGCATCCCGGTGGCCTACGTGAAGACCTTCAAAGGCCCGCCGACCGGCCTGGTGGTCGAGCGCGAGCGGCTCGACAAGTTCGGCCGGCCCCTGTTGGGCGCGACCACCAAGCCCAAGCTCGGCCTGTCGGGCCGCAACTACGGCCGCGTGATCTACGAAGGCCTGAAGGGCGGGCTCGACTTCATGAAGGACGACGAGAACATCAACTCGCAGCCCTTCATGCACTGGCGCGATCGCTTCCTCTACGTGATGGACGGCGTCAACAAGGCGAGCGCCGCGACCGGCGAGGTCAAGGGCAGCTACCTGAACGTGACCGGCGCGACGATGGAAGACATCTACGAGCGCGCCGAATTCGCCAAGGAGCTGGGCTCGGTGGTGATCATGCTCGACCTGGTGATCGGCTGGTCGGCGATCCAGAGCATGGCCAACTGGGCGCGCAAGAACGACATGATCGTTCACATGCACCGCGCCGGCCACGGCACCTACACGCGGCAGAAGAACCACGGCGTGAGCTTCCGCGTGATCGCCAAGTGGCTGCGCCTGGCGGGGGTGGACCACCTCCATACGGGCACGGCGGTCGGCAAGCTCGAAGGCGACCCGATGACGGTGCAGGGCTACTACAACGTGTGCCGCGACAGCATCACGCGCCAAGACCTGCAGCGCGGACTGTTCTTCGAGCAGGACTGGGCCGACCTGCGCAAGGTGATGCCGGTGGCCTCGGGCGGCATCCATGCCGGCCAGATGCACCAGCTGATCGACCTGTTCGGCGACGACGTGATCCTGCAGTTCGGTGGCGGCACGATCGGGCACCCGGCGGGCATCCAGGCCGGTGCGGTGGCAAACCGCGTCGCGCTCGAATGCATCGTCAAGGCGCGCAACGAAGGGCGCGACATCAAGAACGAGGGGCCGCAGATCCTGCAGAAGGCGGCCCAGTTCTGCACGCCGCTGGCGCAGGCGCTCGACACCTGGAAGGACGTGTCCTTCAACTACGCCTCGACCGACACCTCGGACTACGCCGTCACCCCCGCGATGGCCTAAGGAGCAGCCGCCATGATGACCAACCCCACCGGCCGCGTGACGCAAGGCCAGTTCAGCTTCCTGCCCGACCTGAGCGACGCCGAGATCGCGCTGCAGATCGACTACGGCCTCGCCAAGGGCTACGCCTGGAGCGTGGAATACACCGACGACCCGCACCCGCGCAACACCTACTGGGAGATGTTCGGCATGCCGATGTTCGACCTGCGCGACGCGGCCGGCGTGATGCAGGAACTGGCGAACTGCCGCAAGACCTTCCCCCATCACTACATCCGCCTGGTGGCCTTCGATTCGACGCGCGGCGTCGAGTCGGTGGCGATGAGCTTCATCGTCAACCGGCCGGCGAACGAGCCCGGCTTCGGACTCGCGCGACAGGAGGTGAATGGCCGATCGATGCGCTACACGGTGCACAGCTACGCCACCGACAAGCCCGAAGCGCAACGGTATTGACACCGCCATGTTCCGCATCGCCCCGTCCATCCTCTCGGCCGATTTCGCTCGCCTCGGCGACGAGGTCAGGCGTGTCGCCGCCGCTGGCGCCGACTGGATCCACTTCGACGTGATGGACAACCACTACGTGCCGAACCTGACCATCGGCCCGATGGTGGCGCAGGCGCTCAAGCCGCATTGCGTGCGTGCCGACGGCACGAGGCTGCCGCTCGACGTACACCTCATGGTGCAGCCGGTGGATTCACTGGCGCAGGCCTTCTGCAAGGCAGGCGCGGATCTCGTGAGCTTCCATCCCGACGCGTCGGCGCACGTGGACCGCACGCTGCAGCTGATCCGCGCCGAGGGCTGCCAGGCCGGCCTCGCGTTCAACCCGGGCATGCCGCTCGACGTGCTCGAGTGGGTGATCGACAAGGTCGACCTGGTGCTCATCATGAGCGTGAACCCGGGATTCGGCGGGCAGAGCTTCATCGGCTCGGCGCTGAAGAAGATCGAGCAGGCGCGCCGCATCATCGACGCGAGCGGGCGCGACATCCGGCTCGAGGTCGACGGCGGCATCAAGGTCGACAACATCCGCCAGGTCGCCGATGCGGGCGCCGACACCTTCGTCGCCGGCAGCGCGATCTTCGGCCAGCCCGACTACGATGCGGTGGTCGACGCGATGCGCGCCGAGCTCGCCGAGCCGCTGGCCCGGGCGGCGTGATGGCGGCGCCGCTGTATTCCATCCCCGGCACGTCGGCACCTTCGCCGGGTGCCGATGCGCCGGTGCCCGACATGGCGTCGGCACGCACCGTCAACGAGGTGCTGGCGCAAAGCCAGGTCGAAGCGGTGATCGACGAACTCGACCGCGACCTGGTCGGCCTGGCACCCGTGAAGCAGCGCATCCGCGACATCGCCGCGCTGCTGGTGATCGACAAGCTGCGGTTGAACCTCGGCCTGCAAGCGCAGACACCGTCCCTGCACATGAGCTTCACCGGCAACCCCGGCACCGGCAAGACCACGGTGGCGCTGCGCATGGCCGAGATCCTGCATCGGCTGGGCTACGTGCGCAAAGGCCACCTCGTGGCGGTGACGCGCGACGACCTGGTGGGCCAGTACATCGGCCACACCGCGCCGAAGACGCGCGAGGTGCTGAAGAAGGCGATGGGCGGCGTGCTGTTCATCGACGAGGCCTACTACCTCTACCGGCCGGAGAACGAGCGCGACTACGGCCAGGAGGCGATCGAGATCCTGCTGCAGGTGATGGAGAACCAGCGCGACGACCTGGTCGTGATCCTCGCGGGCTACAAGGACCGCATGGACACCTTCTTCCAGTCCAACCCGGGCCTGAGCTCGCGCATCGCGCACCACCTCGACTTCCCCGACTACAGCCACGACGAATTGCTGCTCATCGGCGACAGGATGCTGGCCGGGATGAACTACCGGCTCGGCGCCGGAGCGCGCGAGGCGTTCGCCGAGTACCTGTCGCTGCGCCTGGCGCAGCCGCACTTCGCCAACGCGCGCAGCGTGCGCAACGCACTCGACCGCGCGCGCCTTCGCCAGGCAAGCCGCCTGTTCGCCGACCGTGACCGCGAGCTGACGCGCGAGGACCTGACCACGATCGCGCCGCACGACATCCGCGCCAGCCGGCTTTTCGCCGCGCACAACAACTGAACACCACTTCAGGAGACGACCATGCCCTTGTCACAACGCTGGACGCTGACGCGCTACCTGATCGAGGAGCGGCGCCGCTACCCCGGCGCGAGCGGCGATCTCAACGCCTTGATCCTCGACATCTCGCTGGCCTGCAAGGCGATCGCCCGCATCGTCGCCTTCGGCGAACTCGGCGACTCGCTGGCGCGTGCACCGCAGGCCGGCAGCCTCAACGTGCAGGGCGAGGTGCAGAAGCCCCTCGACGTGCTGAGCAACGAGATCTTCGTGCGAATGAACGAGTGGAACGGCCAGCTCGCCGGCATGGCCTCGGAAGAGATGGACGACCCGAAGCAGGTGCCGCACGCCTACTCGCGCGGCAAGTACCTGCTGGTGTTCGACCCCCTCGACGGGTCGAGCAACATCGACGTCAACGTCTCGGTGGGCAGCATCTTCTCGATCCTGCGCGCGCCGCAGGAGGTGGTGGACAGCGGGCGCGACGTGACCGACGCCGATTTCCTGCAGCCGGGTGCCGCCCAGGTGGCGGCCGGCTACGCGCTGTACGGCCCGACGACGATGTTCGTGCTCAGCGTGGGCAATGGCGTGGCCGGCTTCACGCTCGACCCCAACCTCGGCGAGTTCGTGCTGACGCACCCGAACATCCTGGTCCCGCCCGACACGCAGGAGTTCGCGATCAACAGTTCCAACAGCCGCTTCTGGGAGCCGCCGGTCAAGCGCTATGTCGACGAATGCCTGGCCGGCAAGACGGGCCCGCGGGGCAAGGACTTCAACACCCGCTGGATCGCGAGCATGGTGGCCGAGGCGCACCGCATCCTGATGCGCGGCGGCGTGTTCCTCTACCCGCGCGACACCAAGGATGCGAGCAAGCCGGGGCGGCTGCGCCTGCTGTACGAGGCGAATCCGATCGGTTTCATCGTGGAGCAGGCGGGCGGTCGCGCGAGCACCGGGCGCCAGCCGATGCTCGGCGTCAAGCCGACCGAGCTGCACCAGCGCATCGGCCTCGTGTTCGGCTCGAGGCACGAGGTCGAGCGCATCGAGCGCTACCACCACGAGCCGATCAAGCGCGAGGTGGGCAACCCGCTGTTCGCGGAACGCAGCCTGTTTCGCGACTGAGGAGCCACGACATGTCTGAAAGACACCCCATCATCGCCATCACCGGATCGTCGGGCGCGGGCACCACCTCGGTGACCCGCACCTTCGAGAACATCTTCCGGCGCGAGAACGTCACCGCCGCGATCATCGAGGGCGACAGCTTCCACCGCTACGACCGCAAGGAGATGAAGCGGCGCCAGGCCGAGGCCGAGAAGGACGGCAACCGCAACTTCAGCCACTTCGGCCCAGAGAACAACCTGTTCGCCGAGCTCGAACAGCTGTTCCACAGCTATGGCGAATCGGGCACCGGCCGCACCCGCAAGTACCTTCACAACGCCGAGGAAGCGGCACCCTACAAGCAGGAACCCGGCACCTTCACGCCCTGGGAAGACGTGCCCGCGAACACCGACTTGCTGTTCTACGAGGGGTTGCACGGCGCCGTCTCGACGCCCGAGGCCAACATCGCGCGCCACCCCGACCTGCTGATCGGCGTGGTGCCGGTGATCAACCTCGAATGGATCCAGAAGCTTTGGCGCGACAAGAAGCAGCGCGGCTACTCCACCGAGGCGGTGACCGACACCATCCTGCGCCGCATGCCCGACTACGTGAACTACATCTGCCCGCAGTTCACGCACACGCACGTGAACTTCCAGCGCGTGCCCATCGTCGACACCTCCAACCCGTTCGTCGCGCGAGACATTCCGTCGCCCGACGAGAGCATGGTCGTGATCCGCTTCGCCAACCCGAAGGGCATCGACTTCCAGTACCTGCTGACGATGCTGCACGACTCGTACATGTCGCGCGCCAACACCATCGTCGTGCCGGGCGGAAAGATGGAACTCGCGATGCAGCTGATCTTCACGCCCTTCATCTGGCGAATGATGGAGCGGCGCCAGCGCGCTCTGGGTGCCCTCTGATCCGATCTATCCACAGCGAGGCCACACGATGAGCTCCAACTCCACCGACCGCGTGATCCGCGCCGACAACGGCCAACGCAACGAGATGGCGAACGCGCTGCGCGCGATCGCGATGGACGCGGTGCAGCAGGCCAACTCCGGCCACCCCGGTGCACCCATGGGCATGGCCGAGATGGCCGTCGCGCTGTGGGGCGGGCATCTGCGCCACAACCCCGCCAACCCCAGCTGGCCCGACCGCGACCGCTTCGTGCTCTCCAACGGCCACGCGTCGATGCTGCTGTATGCGCTGCTGCACCTGAGCGGCTACGACCTGCCGGCCGCGGAGCTGAAGCGCTTCCGGCAACTGCACAGCAAGACACCCGGCCACCCCGAGGTCGGGTTGACGCCCGGCGTCGAAACCACCACCGGCCCGCTCGGCCAGGGCATCACCAACGCGGTCGGCTTCGCGCTTGCCGAGAAGCTGCTCGCCGACGAGTTCAACCGGCCGGGCCACACGATCGTCGACCACCGCGCTTATGTCTTCCTCGGTGACGGCTGCCTGATGGAGGGGATCAGCCACGAGGCCTGCGCGCTGGCCGGGGTGTGGAAGCTCAACAAGCTGATCGCACTCTACGACGACAACGGCATTTCGATCGACGGTGCCGTGCCGGGCTGGTTTGCCGACGACACGCCGGCGCGTTTTCGCGCCTACGGCTGGAACGTGATCGGCCCGCTCGACGGGCACGACGTGGTGGCGATCGGCCAGGCGATTGCGCAGGCCAAGGAGTCGGTCGACCAGCCGACGCTGATCGTCTGCCGCACCACCATCGGCAAGGGATCCCCCGGGCGCGAAGGCACGGCGCGCGCACACGGCGAGCCGCTGGGCGCCGACGAGATCCGCCACACGCGCGAGGCCATCGCGTGGCCGCACGCGCCGTTCGAGGTCCCGGCGGGCATCGCCGCGCGCTGGAACGCGCAGGCGCTGGGCGCCACCCGCGAGGCCGAATGGCGCTCGCGCTTCGCCGCCTACCGCGCAGCCCACCCGGCGCTCGCGAGCGAGTTCGAGCGCCGCATGGCAGGTGACTTGCCGCGCGACTTCGAGGAGACGCGGCTGGCCGCGATGGCCGAGTTCGGCCAGTCGCGCGAGACGCTGGCCACACGCAAGGCGTCGCAGAAGGTGCTCGAGGTGCTGGCGCCCAAGCTCACGGAACTGCTCGGCGGCAGCGCCGACCTGACCGGCTCCAACCTGACCGACTTCCCCGGCTGCGGCGCGGTGCGCGGTGGCGCCAAGGGCGGCCGCCACATCAACTACGGCGTGCGCGAATTTGGCATGGCGGCCGTGATGAACGGCCTCGCGCTGCACGGTGGCTTCATTCCCTACGGCGGCACCTTCCTGACCTTCAGCGACTACAGCCGCAACGCGATCCGCATGGCAGCGCTGATGAAGCAGCGCGTGATCCACGTCTTCACGCACGACTCGATCGGCCTCGGCGAAGACGGCCCGACGCACCAGAGCGTGGAACATGCGGCGAGCCTGCGCCTGATCCCGAACCTCGAGGTCTGGCGCCCCTGCGACGCCGCCGAGACGGCCGTGGCCTGGACGCAGGCGCTCGCGCAACGACAGCGCCCGTCGGCGCTTCTGCTGTCGCGCCAGAATCTGCCGGCGCAAACGCGCAGCCCGGAACAGGTGCTCGCGATCTGCCGCGGCGGCTACGTGCTGAGCGATCGCGACGACGCGCAGGCCGTGATCCTCGCGACCGGCTCGGAGGTTTCGCTCGCGATGCAAGCGCAACGCCTGCTCGACGACGCCGAGCTGCCGGTGCGCGTGGTGTCGCTGCCCTCGTCGACGCTGTTCGACCGCCAGGACCGAGCCTACCGCGAGGCCGTGCTCGGCCGTGGCTTGCCGCGCATCGGCGTGGAGGCCGGCGTGACGCGCTGGTGGGGCCAGTACGGCTGCTGCGCGGCGCTGGGAGTCGACAGCTTCGGCGAGTCGGCACCGGCACGCGACGTCTACGAGCACTTCGGCCTGACCGCGCAGGCGCTGGCCGACCTGGTGCGAGCGCAGTGCGAGGAGCAGACCTCGCTGAGTGGGAGCCGCGCCGCATGGCCTACGAACTGATCAGCTTCGACCTCGACGGCACGCTCGTCGACACCGCGCCCGAGATCGCGGAGGCGGCGAACCGCACGCTCGAGTCGCACGGCATCGCGCGCCGCTCGCCCGAAGAGATCACGCTCCTGATCGGCGCCGGCACGCGCGAGCTGATGCTCAAACTGCTGGCGCGCTGCCTTCTCGAACAGCCCGAACTCGCGCAACGCGTGCAGCCGCAAGCCGTGCTCGCGAGCTTCGACGCGCACTACGCCGTCACCACCGGCAGTGCCGGGCTGCCCTATGCCGGCTGCGTCGAGATGCTGGCTCAGCTGAAGGCCGCCGGGCTGCGGCTGGCCTGCGTCACCAACAAGGAGTTGCGGCACGCGCGCCGCGTGCTCGAAGCGCACACGCTGGGCGGCTACTTCGACCTGCTGATCGGCGGCGATTCGCTGCCGCAGAAGAAGCCGCATGCAAGCGTGCTGCGCCACGCCGCGGCGATGCTCGGCGCCGACACGATGCGCATGGCCCACGTGGGCGATTCGAGCGTCGACATCGACGCCGCACGCAACGCCGGCGTCGCCGCCTGGGCGGTGCCGCATGGCTACAACGCCGGCGTGCCGATCAGCGAGGCCAAGCCGCAACGCCTGTTCCCCACGCTCGCCCACGTGGCCGAGCATGTGCTCGCCGCCAATCGACAGAAGAGGAGCGCGCCATGGTTGCACTGAAGGCGGTGCTGTGGGACGTCGACGGCACGCTGGCCGAGACCGAGCGCGACGGCCACCGCATCGCCTTCAACCTCGCCTTCGAGGCCAGCGGCCTGCCCTGGCGCTGGGACGAGGCACGCTACGGCGAGCTGCTGCACATCACCGGCGGGCGCGAGCGGTTGCTGCACGACATGGCCACGCGGCTCGACGCACCGCCGCTGCCCGATGAGCGCGCAGCGCTCGCCGCCGCGCTCCACGCGCGCAAGAACGCGCTCTACGCCGAGCTGGTGCGCGAGGGCGGCATTGCGCTGCGCGGCGGCGTGATCGAACTGATGCAGGAGTGCCGCGCGCGCGGCGTGCGCATGGGCATCGCCACCACCACCAGCGCCGTCAATCTCGACGCCTTGCTGCGTCAGCATCTGGGGCCGCAATGGACGGACTGGTTCGCGGTGCGCGTCTGCGGCGAGGACGTGCAGCGCAAGAAGCCCGATCCGCAGGTCTACGCGCGGGCGCTCGAACTGCTTGGCGCCGACCCGCTGCAGACGGTGGCGATCGAGGATTCACCCGGCGGCGTGGCCGCGGCACGCGCCGCGGGCATCCCGGTGGTGGTGACGCGCAGCGCCTACTTCGCCGAGGCCACGATCGAGGGCGCGATCGCGATCGGGCCGGGCCTGCACGAGCGTCGCGGCTGGCGCCCTGCCTTGCCCGCCG
>CAJPFZ010000627.1 GCA_905339355.1 Burkholderiaceae bacterium | reverse complement strand
GTCGGGTTGTAGTTCACGCGGGCGAGGTATTCGGCACCCAGGCGATCGGCCTCCAGTTCCTGCTCGCGGCTGTACGAGGCGATGTAACCCGCGGCGACGCTCTGGGAGACTTGCGACGCGAGGTCGCCCGCACCGCCGACGCCGCGGCCTTCGAGCACCGCGCCGAGGATGGTGGCCGCCAGCACCCCGAGCCCGGCGGTCTGCGCGCGCGTCGCGCGCTGGGCGCCGTGGCGGGCCGTCACATGGCCGATCTCGTGGCCGATCACACCGGCGAGGTCGGCCTCGCTGTCCATGTAGGCCATGAGCCCGCGCGTCACGTAGATGTAGCCGCCGGGCAGGGCGAAGGCGTTGACTTCGGGGCTGTCGACGACGGTGAAGTGCCAGTCGAGCTGGGCCCGGTGCGAGTTGCGCGCGAGGCGCTGGCCGATCTCGTTGACGTAGGCCTGCAGCCGGGCGTCCTTGACCTCGCCGTACTCCGCCAGCACCTGCTGGTGCTGTTCGCCGCCGGCCGCGATCTCGCTGCGCTCGTCCATCACCGTGCGCTCGACCTTGCCCGACACTGGGTTTTCGACGGTCGAACACGCCGCCAGAGCGGCGCTGAGCAACACGGCAACGAACAACGGGCGCATCGGATGCCTCTCCTTGACGGGCACAGCGCTGGGCGCGCGCACACGAGCCGCACGTGCGGCGTTCAAGAGGGAAAGGGAGCAATTCGCATGCCGGCCCCGGGGAAGGCATGTCCGGAAGGGCGGTGCGTTGTCAGTGCGTGGTGCGTCCGGCGCCCAGGATGCCGTGAACCACGGTCCCCAGCTCGTCGAAGGAACCGCCCTTGTGAACCACGCTGCGCACGCCGATTCGCGCCGCCTCGTGGCGCACCGCATCGCAGACGTGGCCGGTGTGGATGACCACCGGCAGGTCGGCGCGGATGCGCGCCACGTCGGCGGCGAGGTCGAGGCCGGTCAACGCCGGCATGTTGAAGTCGGTGATGATCAGGTCGAAGGTCTCGGGACGCGCGCGCACGGCCGAGACGGCGGCGAGCGGGTCGGAGTGGCAGGTGACGCGGTAGCCGGCGCGCTGCAGCAAGGCGTTCATCAGGATCATCACCGTCTCATCGTCGTCGACGTAGAGCACGTGCTGCACCTCGGCCTGCGGCGCGGCGGCCGCGCAGGCGGCTTCGGCCTCGGCCACGGGCGAGGAGCTCTTGCTGAAGGCGAGGATCTGGCCCACCAGCTCGCCGGCACGCCGGCCCGCCGTGGCGATCTGCTGCAGCCGCTCTCTCGCCGGGTGTGCGTCGCCGACCTCTTCGAGCGCCAGGGCGGCGTTGCCGAGCACCGCCGCGAGCAGGTTGTTGAAATCGTGCGCCATGCCGCCGGCCAGCGTGCGCAGCGCTTCGAGCTTCTGCGACTCACGCACCCGCGCCTCGACCTCCAGCCGCGCGGCCTCGGCGGCCTTTTGCCCGGTGATGTCGCGCACCACGGCGACGACCGTTCTCTCGTCGACCAGCGGGTGCGCGTTCCACGACAGCCAACGGTATGAACCGTTCTTGCAGCGGTAGCGGTTCTCGAAGCACGCCGTCGGCCTGCCCGAAAACAGCGCGACGCCGGCGGCGCGGGTGGCGCGCCGGTCCTCGGGGTGAACCAGGTCCTTCCAGGAGAGCGCCAGCAGCTCGGCTTCGCTCCATCCGAGGGTGCGGGTCCAAGCCGGGTTCACCTGCTTCAAACGGCCGTCGAATCCCGCCACGCACAGCATGTCCAGCGACAGGGAGAACAGCCGGTCCCGCTCTGCTTGTTCGCTTGTGCTCGATTCGCCCGACATGGTGTGGTTCTTTCCCCGCTGCACGGCAAAGGATCGCCCCGCGTGTCGCGGCAGGTGAGCCGGCCGCGGGGTGGCGGGATTCTAGGCAGCGTCGCCGGCGGGCGGGGGGGCCACCCCCGTGGAACCGGCCGGCGGCTGTTTTGGGCGGCTGAACGGTTGGGTGGGCAGAGGACGAGAATCCGCCCGCCGCAGCGTGCGAACCTCAGCCGGCGACGCGGTCCGCTTCGGCGCTCGCCCGCTGTTGCGCGCCTTCGGCGGCGGCGATCACCATGTCCGCCGTCACGCCCTTGGCGCAGGGGTGGTCGTACGGGCATTGCGCGAAGCCGCACGGCCGGCACGGCACCAGGTGCCACAGCACTTGGTGCTGAGCGGTGTCGGGCGGTGCCCAGCGCGTCACGTCGGAGCCGGAGCTGATCACCACGCTGCGCGTGCCGAGCGCGGCGGCGATGTGCGACACGCCGGTGTCGTTGCACACCAGCAGGCGTGCCCGCTCGATCAGCGCGCCCAGCGTCCACAGGCTGGTCTTGCCGGCGAGGTTGACCGCGGGCTGCGTCATCGCCTGCTCGACCTGGCTCGCAAGCGCCGCCTCGCCGGCGGTGCCGGTCAGCACGACGGTGAAGCCGCGGCCCGCCAGCTGGTCGGCGACCTGCGCAAAGCGCGTGGCCGGCCAGCGCCGCGAAGGCAGTTGCGCTCCCGCGTGCACGCAGGCGTACGGCCGGCCCGCATAGGCGCCCGGCCACACGCTTGCGAGTTCGATGCGGTCGGTGTCGTTGATCGGGAACTCGAGCGCGCTGCTGCAGCGCGGGATGCCGAGGTGGTCGACCAGCGCCAGCAGACGTTCGACTTCGTGGCCTTGCTGGGGCCACGGCGCGAACAGCGCAGGCTCCGGCGCGAAGCCGCCGGGTTCGATGAAGCCGGCCGCATGGCGCGCGCCGCAGGCGGCGACGAGCGGGTTGGTGATGGTGCCGCTGCCGTGCATCTGCAGCAGCACGTCGAAGCGCTCGTCCTGCATCTGACGCAGGAAGTCGGGCAGCGCGCCGAGGTCGGCGATCGTCTCGGGCAGGCCGGGGTAGCCGGGGAACTCGATGAAGCGGTCGACCATGCTCAGCCGCTGCGCCAGTTCGCGCGCCCAGGGCAGGCCGATCAGCGTCAGCTCGGCATGCGGCCAGGCGCCCTTGACGGCACGCAGGGCTGGCACGGCGCACAGCATCTCGCCCAGCATCAGCGCACGGAAGACGCCGATGCGCGACGGCGCCAGTTCGGCCCACCAGCTGGTGTCGACCGGCGCGCAAGCGTGCGGCGCAACGATGGTGTCAGAGCCGCGGACGTCGAGGCCCGGTGTGTGGGTGGGTTGCATCAGTGGACTGCCGTCAGCGGCAAGCTCGCCGGGGTCGTCGCCGGCACCACGGGGCGATGGCTGTGCGGACTCAGCGGCACGCCGGGCGGCAGTCGGATCAGCGACAGCGCTGCCCGCGCGACCGCCGCGGGTTCGACTCGCCGCAGGCAGTCGTGGTGCTGTTCCGGGCAGACACTCTGCAGGCAGTTGCGGCAAGGCACGTCGTGGTTGAGCACCAGCGACGGCACCTTCCACGGCGTGTGCTGCGGATGGGTCAGCGCATACAGCACGGCCACCGGCGTGCCGACCGCAGCGGCGATGTGCACCGGCCCGTCGTTGTTGCAGACGATGACCTGCGCGCCGGCAATCAGCGCCGCCAACTCGCCGAGCGTGAGCTGCCCTGCGAGAGAGATGCCCGGTTGATCCAGGGGGTCGCGCGCCTGCTCGATGAGCGGCTGCTCGTCGGCGCCGCCGATGAAGACGACCTGGCAGCCGGTTTCGTCGACGATCGATTGCGCCGCGATGCCGAAGCGCTCCGCAGGATAGCGGTGCGACGCCGCGGCGGCGCCGGGGTGCACCACCACGTAGGGCCGCAGCAAGTCGGCGCCCGCGGCGACGAACTTGCGCCGCATGCTCAGCACGTCGCGCGCGGGATAGCGGAACTGCATGCGCTCGTCGCAGGCGTGAAAGCCGACCGACCTCACCAGCTCCAGCTGGCGCGTCACCTCGTGGCGCATGCCGGTGTGGCATTCCTCGCTGTCGGGCAGCCAGTGGGTCAGCAGGTCGCAGGGATCCTCGCGGCTGTAGGCGAGCCGCAGCGCAATGCCGGCCAGGCGGCACATCAGCGCGGCCGGCAACGCGCTTTGCGTGCAGGCGGTGAAGATGATCGCGGCGTCGAACTGCCGCATGGTCAGCTCGTTGATCAGCCGCTTGTCCTCGTGCGCGTTGCGCCCCGCGGGCTGGCCGTGCGTCCACGGCGCGTCGTAGACGATCGCGTCGTCGAGCGCCGGGATGTGGCCGAGCGACGCGGCGCCTGAGCGCGACGTGAGCAGCGTGATCTTCGCGTCAGGGTTGCCGTGGCGCACGGCGGCGATCGCGGGCGAACTCATGATGACGTCGCCGAGGTCGTCGAGCCGCACGAGCAATACGTTGCGCGCGTCGAGCCACGCCCGCTGCGCTGCCGCTTGCACGGCGTGGGTCATGAAAGCCGCCCGAAATCGCCGGGCTGCGCGCGCGCTGCGCGGGGGCCGCGTGCCAGCGCCTGCAGCGCCGACGCGGCGTGGCGCATCAGCCCCGGCGGCTCGCCGCGTTGCGGCAGCTGCGCTTCGGGCACCACGCCCTCGTCGAGCCGCGTCGCCGCCTCGTCGGACGCGATGATGGTGCGTGCCGCCTCGAGCAGGTCGTGCACCCGGTAGTGGGGTGTGCGCAGAGGCGACATGCGCCAGACCGTTTCGCTGCCGACGTCCAGCAGCACCGTGCGGCAGCCGGCGCGACGGCCCGCCTCGATGTCGTCGAGAAGGTCGCCCACCATCCACGAACGCTGCAGGTCGATGCGGTGCGTGCGCGCCGCCTGGCGCAGCAGCCCCGGCGCCGGCACGCGGCACAGGCAGGCAGGCACCGGCCCGGCCGGGCCGGGCGCGTGGGTGCATGCGTAGAAGTCGGTCAGCAACACGCCTTCGCGCTGCATCATCTCGGCCAACGCCAGCTGCAGCCGGGTCAGCTCGGCGCGTGTGAAGCGGCCATAGGCGAGACCGGGCTGATTGGTGACGACGATCAACGGATAGCCGCGTTCGGCCAGCATGCGCAGGGCCTCGAGCGCGTGCGGGGTGAAGCGCACACGGGCCGGATCGACGTTGTCGGGCACGTCCTCGACCAGCGTGCCGTCCTTGTCGATGAAGACGGCCGCCCGCGCCGGCGACGCATCGGCCGAGCCGTCGTGACCCGAAAAAATCGCGCTCATCCGAGAGATCCTTCCAAACGCCTGAACGCCTCGAACCGACGAAGCGCTTCGTGACAAGGCAATTCCCGTACCCACGTCGCGGGTACACGGGTTCCAGAAGGGCGTCCGGGGGCTCGATGCCGGCACGGGCCGCCGGCGCGGCGCGGGCGGCGGTCAGGTTTGCCGCTGAACTTGCCGTGTCAGCCGGCGATCTCGTCGTCGTCAGGCTCCTCGTCCTCGCGGGAGATCAGGTCGTCGACTTCGTCCAGTTCGACGAGGTCGAGCTCCGCCTCGATCGCGGCGGCATCGTCGCCTGCGCCGTCGGCCATGTCCTGCACGCGGTCTGGAAGGATGTCCTGGCCTTCGCGCGCTTCTTCGTCGAGCAGGGCCGAGCCGCGTTCGCCGGTGCCGCCTGCATCGCTGTCGCTGTCGAGGCCCGGCTGCGCCCCTGAGGTGATCGCGTC
>CAJPFZ010000626.1 GCA_905339355.1 Burkholderiaceae bacterium | reverse complement strand
CTTACTCAATAATCTTGGCGACGACGCCGGCGCCGACAGTACGGCCACCTTCACGAATCGCAAAGCGCAAGCCGTCTTCCATCGCAATCGGGGCAATCAGTTGCACCGTGATGGAGACGTTGTCTCCCGGCATGACCATTTCAGTGCCGGCAGGCAGTTCTACCGCACCGGTGACGTCGGTGGTGCGGAAGTAGAATTGCGGACGGTAGCCGTTGAAGAAGGGGGTGTGACGGCCGCCTTCGTCTTTGCCCAGGACGTAAATCTCGGCAGTGAATTTGGTGTGCGGCTTGATGGAGCCGGGCTTGGCCAGGACCTGGCCGCGTTCGACTTCTTCACGCTTGGTGCCGCGCAGCAGGACGCCGACATTGTCGCCGGCCTGACCCTGGTCGAGCAGTTTGCGGAACATTTCGACGCCGGTGCAGGTGGTCTTGAGGGTGGGCTTGATGCCGACGATTTCGATTTCGTCGCCAACCTTGACGATGCCGCGTTCTACACGACCGGTGACGACGGTGCCGCGACCGGAGATGGAGAATACGTCTTCTACCGGCATGAGGAAGGTGCCGTCGATGGCGCGTTCAGGCAGCGGGATGTAGCTGTCGAGGGCTTCGGCCAAGCGGAAGATGGCGGGTTCGCCGATTTCGGATTGGTCGCCTTCGAGGGCTTTGAGCGCGGAGCCTTTGATGACGGGGATGTCGTCGCCAGGGAAGTCGTACTTGCTGAGCAGTTCGCGGATTTCCATTTCGACGAGTTCGAGCAGTTCGGCGTCGTCAACCATGTCGGCTTTGTTCATGAAGACGACGATGTAGGGGACGCCGACCTGGCGGGCGAGCAGGATGTGTTCGCGGGTTTGCGGCATGGGGCCGTCAGCGGCGGAACAGACGAGGATGGCGCCGTCCATCTGGGCAGCACCGGTGATCATGTTCTTGACGTAGTCGGCGTGGCCGGGGCAGTCGACGTGGGCGTAGTGGCGGGTCGCAGTTTCGTATTCGACGTGGGCGGTGTTGATGGTGATGCCGCGGGCCTTTTCTTCAGGCGCTGCGTCAATGTCCGCGTAGCCTTTGGCTTCGCCGCCGAATTTCTTCGACAGGATCGTGGTGATCGCTGCCGTCAAGGTCGTCTTTCCATGGTCCACGTGACCGATCGTCCCTACGTTTACGTGCGGCTTCGTCCGCTCAAATTTACCTTTTGCCATAATC
>CAJPFZ010000625.1 GCA_905339355.1 Burkholderiaceae bacterium | reverse complement strand
GCATTCACCTGGTTCTTCTTGCGCACGGTGCCGAGTTCGAGAAAGGCGAAGCCCGAATGCATCGCCAGCACCATGATGGCGCCCAGCAGAATGAACAGGGCGTCGGTGCCCTGCTTGACCTGATCCATGAACCGACCCTCGTGCGTTGGTGTTGCCGGCGGGGCGCCATGCACCAGGCCGGAAGGAAGACGCACTACCGAAGCACAGTTTGTGCCTGTTTGGGGCGCCCGTTCGGCACCTTTGTGGTTCGGAATCGCCGGGGCGGAGAACCGATTTCGTGCATGTGGCACCATTCATGTGCGATGTCTCGCGTGCGCCGGCCACTAAGATCCGCAAGATGACGATTACAAACTCCCTCGGCGAAGCACCCCTCGATGACCTGCCCGTGAACGAGCCACGCCTGTGGCGCGACAACGGCTGGACGGCGCGCGTGATCAAGAACGAAGACGACGACGGCTGGGCCGTCGCGATGATCAAGGACGGAGAGGCCGAGCCCGCGCTGGTCGGCCCCTGGACCATGGGGCGCGACAAGAAGAACCCCAAGCCGCTCGACAGCGCCGCGTTCAACACCCTCGTGAAGACCGCGTCCGAGGTGCTGCGCCGTCACGAGCAGCAGCTGCACGCGCTGCATCACAAGAGCCTCGTGGTGAGCATGGAGGCCGGGCGCATCAGCGTCACGCTGGACATCGTCCCCGACGAAGACGATCCGCATGCCCTGCTGGCAGCGCAGGACGCCGCAGGAGAGCAGCTCGCACGCGTGCGCGTGCCGGCGAATTTCAAGCTGAGCGCGGCCAGCGCCGCGGCCTGGATAGACAACGGCTTTCGCAAGCCCGGCTGAGCGCGCGGCGCGGTCAGCGGGGATCGTCTGTCTCCAGCTCCAATGCGGTGAGCCACAGCCGCACGTCGAACTCGAGCTGGTGATAGGCCGGCTCCATGTGCGTGCACAGCGCATAGAAGGCCTTGTCGTGCTCGCGCTGCTTGAGGTGCGCCCGTTCGTGCACGACGATCATCTTCAGGAAAGGCGCCGGCGCCTGCCTGAACAGGCTCGCCACGCGGATCTCGCGCTTGGCCTTGAGCCGGTTGCCCTGGACCCGCGAGATGGCGGTGTGCGTGCCGAGCGCATGGCGGATGACGTGCAGCGAGTTGTCGTAGGCCACCTTCGCGACGGGCTCGGCGCTGCGCATGAACTGTGACTTGATCGCCGACACGTAGTCGTAGAGCGCGCGGTCGGTGCGCACGTCGTGCTGCTCGGCGTAGCGGCGGCTGAGGCTCTCCCGCAAGCGGCCCTGTTCGATGAGGTCGTGCACCTGGCGCAGCAGCTCGGGCGGATAGCCCGCAAGGTACTTGAGCGTCTGCGAGTTCATGCCCGTGAGCGCGTGCGGCGCGCCTCGCGCAGCATGAACAGATAAAGCGACTCGACCTTCTCGCGCGCCCACGGCGTCTTGCGCAGCACCTTCAGGCTCGATGCGATGCTGGGCTCGCTCGCAAAGCAGCGCAGCGCGATGCGTTGCGCGAGGCCGTCCCATCCGTAGTGCTCGACCAGTTCGGTGAGGATGCGCTCCAGCGTCAATCCGTGCAGCGGATTGCGGGGCTGGGCGGGCGGTGTGGAGGTCATGGGACGGATTCTCGCGGGTCGGCGGGTGCCGGCACCCACCGCCGCGATGAACTCAACCGATTTGTCGAACGCACGCGTTCAGCCACGCCCCCGCTTGGGCAACTGCTCGCGCAGCCCGCGCCTGGCCAGGCGCAGCGGCGTGCGGTGCGCCGTCCAGCCGCCTTGCCAGGGCGGCGTGAGCCAGCGCAGCCGGTGCCCCATGCCCATGGCGAGGCGGTACAGCCGCGGCCGCTCGTTGAGCCACGCCCAGGCCCGCCAAGCGAGCGCCTCCTTCCAGTCGCGCGCGCTGCCCTGGCCGGCCAGCGGCACCTGCCCGGGCGCGGCCTCGTGTTTGGCCGCGCGGCGCAACTGCATCAGCAGCTCGGGGATCGGAATGCCCACCGGGCACACCTCGCCGCAGGCGCCGCACAGGCTGCTTGCGGTGGGCAGGTCTTGCGTCGGCTCCAGGCCCAGCAGGTGCGGCGAGATGATGGCGCCGATCGGCCCGGGGTAGGTCGTGCCGTAGGCCAGCCCGCCGATGCGCGCGTAGACCGGGCAATGATTCATGCAGGCGCCGCAGCGGATGCACTGCAGCGTGGCGCGGAACTGCTCGTCGCGAAAGGCCTGGCTGCGGCCGTTGTCGAGCAGGATCAGGTGCACCTCGCTCGGGCCGTCGAGCTCGCCGGCGCGGCGCGGCCCGGTGATCACGTTGAGGTAGGTCGTCACCGCCTGGCCGGTGGCGGAACGCGTGAGCAGGCTGAACAGCGGCAGCACGTGATCGAACCGCTCGACCACCTTCTCGATGCCGGTGATCGCGATGTGCACCTCGGGCACGCTCGTGCACATGCGGCCGTTGCCTTCGTTCTCCACCAGCACCAGCGAGCCGGTTTCGGCGACCATGAAGTTGACGCCCGACACGCCGATGCGCGCATCGCGGAACTGGTCGCGCAGCACGCGCCGGCCGATCGCGATCAGCGCGTCCACGTCGTCGGTGTAGGCGGTGTCGGGAATGCGCTGCGCGAACAGCTCGGCGATCTGCTGCTTCGTCTTGTGGATCGCCGGCATGATGATGTGGCTCGGCCGCTCGCCGGCGAGCTGGACGATGTACTCGCCCATGTCCGACTCGAGGCAGTCGATGCCGTGCTCGGCCATGCGGTGGTTCAGCTCGATCTCCTCGCTGACCATCGACTTGCCCTTGATCATCCCCTTGGCGCCGTGCTGCTGCGCGAGCGCGAGAAAGATCGCGTTGGCCTCGGCGGGCGTGGCCGCCCAGTGCACCTGCACGTCGCACTCGATGAGTTTGGCC
Source organism: Burkholderiaceae bacterium (assembly GCA_905339355.1). Classification (GTDB taxonomy): domain Bacteria; phylum Pseudomonadota; class Gammaproteobacteria; order Burkholderiales; family Burkholderiaceae_C; genus Albitalea. The sequence continues at coordinate 215 of CAJPFZ010000625.1, read as the reverse complement.
TCCAGCTGCTCCAGCAGGTCCGGCAGGCGCGACAGGCTGTGGCGGCGGATCGCCTCGCCCACGCCGCGCAGCCGCTCGAAGGCCGCGCTGTCGCTGAAATGCGCAGCGCGCTTGGCCTGCAGAAAGTCCATCGCGCTGCGAAAGCTGCTGCGCAGGTGCGCGTCGCCCACCGCCTCGCGGGTGTTGGCCTTGAAGTGGCTCGGATCGACGAAGTG
>CAJPFZ010000624.1 GCA_905339355.1 Burkholderiaceae bacterium | reverse complement strand
CTCCAGCGACAGCAGCGCCTTCGCGTGCGGCCATGCGCTGGCGTACGGCTCCGCGCCTTGCAGCGGCGCCACGCGCAGCACGGCGCGCAGCACCCGGCCGCGCTCGACGCAGTTGGCGACGTGCGCGCGTGCTGCACTGCCGGGCGGCGGGGCGATCGCCTGCCGCAAGATGTCGGCATCGAGGTCGCCGATGCCGCGCAGGCTGTCGCCGATGCAGGTGAGCCAAGGCACGCTGCGCATCAGCTCGCGCGCACGGGCGTTGGCATGGTCGATGTGCGCGTCCGCCCGCAGCACCCACACCGGCTGCGCCATCGCATCGAGCGTGCCCTCCACCGCGCCATGGAACCGACGCGCCCGGCGGAACGCCCAGTGCGTGTCCAGTCCGCGGCGCAGGTGCGGCCAGCAGGCCGCGAGCAGTTCCTTGTGTCGGCGATCGAAGGGCTCCTCGCCGCTGGCGCGGTGCAAGGAGATCATCGTGACCGGAGCGAAGGAGAAGTCGGTGCCGTCGGCAATGCGCAGCGACAGCAGCTGCGCCAGGCCGGCGGGGCGTGCGAAGTCGTTGTAGAACGCGGTGCGTTCGTACTCGGCATGCGGCACGAGCTCGACGCCGAGCGTCGTTTCGCCCGAAGGCACGAAGCGGTTCTGCCGCTGCGCCGCAGCGATCCACGGGTCTTGCGAGATCCAGCTCGCTTCGTACTCGACAAGGTTGGCGAGCCAGGCGTCGTCGCTGGCCGCGAGCAGCGGCTCGGCCAAGCCTTGAACAGGAGAGAAGACCACGCCGCTCGGTGCGCCGACCCAGCGGCAGATCTCGTCGACGAGATGCTGCCAGGTTTGAGAGTCGAGTCCGGCTTGCTGGCTGAGTGCGGCGATGTGTTCGAGCGAGGCGGGGCGTCGGGCCACTGCATCCGTTCCTGTTGTTGTCTCCGTGACCGGCCTCCCCATTATCGAAGCGTGACCGCGAAACTTGAGCGCCCGCGCCGTCCGACGTGCGGTGTTCGTGTGCAGAACTGCGCTTCGCCGTCGTGCCCTTACAGCGCCAGCCGGTGCGCAGACGGTGGCTATCGGCGCAGCGGAGGTCGACGCGGAACTCGCGAGGAACGCGGACTTGTCGCGCGACCTCCTCTGAGGTTGCATCCACGCGCGCAGCAAAAAGGGGCTCCGCTGGAGCCCCTTTGCGTTGTGCGGAAGCGGTTCAGCCGCGGCGGCGGCGTGCCACGAAGCCGATGGCGCCGAGGCCGGCCAGCATCAGCGCATAGGTCTCGGGCTCGGGAATCGCCGCCACGCCGAAGGCCTGGATCTCCGACACGGCATACCAATTGTCGCCCCCGGTGGCGGTGAAGCGCAGCTGGTTGGTGGTGATCGGCGCCAGCATGCCGGAGTGGCGCGTCACCAGGCCGTAGCTCGGCTGCGTGCCGATATTCCAGGCGGTTTGCCAGGAAGCGCCGTTCCAGTACTCGATGAGGTAGGTGTCGTTGTCGTCTGCCTGCACCGAGAAGCTCTCCAGCGTGAACTGCTGGTTGAGCTGGATCGTCGTGACGACCGGCGACGCATTGACGCTCGGGTCCTGGTCCCACCACCAGCTGCCATGGTTCCACTGCGTGTTCTCGGCGAGGAACACGCCATCGACGATGGAGGAATGGGAGGCGAGCGAGCCAGCGTCCCAGCCGCTGCCGGCGCGCAGCGTGCCCGTGGTGCCCAAGGTCGTGATCACGCTCCAGCCCGTGGGGAGGACGTTGCTGGCGGCCATGGCCCCAGCGGAGATTGCGGTCAGGCCGACGGCGGCCAATGCGATGCGCAAGTGCTTGTTCATGTGGTGTTGCTTCCTTTGACTCTCGACGGGTGGGCGATCGTCGCCCGCCCGAGCCGGACTGTGTCAGTTCGATTGCCGCGCAGCATCCCGCGAACGCGGGGGTTTTGGCGCAGGCGCTACAGCGCGAGCCGGTGCGCCTGCAGCGCGAGCAGCCCGTCGAAGATCAGCGTGTCGACCAGCTCGAACGAGAGGTCGGTGATCGGCGCCAGCTTGACCGCCGCGCCGCCGCTCATCAGCAGCGCCGGCTCCTGGCCGCTGTGCTTGCGCAGCCGGCGGTACATGCGCTCCACCGCGCCCGCGATCGAGTGGGCACCGCCGCTCATCAGCGCGTCGCTGGTATTGGTCGGGAAGTCGCGCACTTCGCCAGTCGGCGCCTTCAGGCCGGCAGTGCCCATCTCGAGCGCGCGCAGCATCAGGCCGAAGCCGGGAATGATCAGCCCGCCGAGGAAGCGGCCCGACTCGTCGAGCGCGTCGACGGTGACCGCGGTGCCCACCATCACCACCAGCGCCGGACGGGGATGGCCGGTGGCGAGCACCCGGTGGCGTGCGCCGATCAGCGCGACCCAGCGGTCGGTGCCGAGCCGGTTCGGGTGGTCGTAGCCGTTGGTGACGCCGGCGGCGCGTGCCGAGGAGACGACCCAGCGCGGCGGGATGTCCCAGATCTCGAGCTGTTCCTCGACACGCCGCTTGACACCTTCGCCGGCGACGATGCTGCCGAGCATGCTTGCGGGTGGCGCGAGCGGCTGCCAATCGGTTTCCGCCAGGCGGTCGATGGTCTCCAGGAAGACCGCGCCATGGGCCAGCAAGCCCGCGCCGGGCTGCGGCGAGGCGTATTGCGCCCACTTCAGGCGGGTGTTGCCGACGTCGATCGCGAGGAAGCTCATCGGCGCTGGACCTTCGATTCAGCCGACGGGCTGCGCATCGGCGCGCGACACCAGCAGGTGGCGCGCGCGGCGCAGCACCTGCTGCGCCGCCAGCGAGCGATAGGGTTTGACGATGCGGTCCTCGACCTCGTCGATCAGGCCGATCAGTTCGCCGCGCGTGCGGGCGCGCCGCAGGCGCAGCATCGTCAGCGAACCGGTCAACGGCGCCTCGCTGCGCACAGCGCGCAGCAGGATGTCGCGTGCTTCTTCGAGCGGACTGTCGACCATGTCGCCCTCGAACCCATCGAAGTTCTCCAGGGTCGAATGGCCCGGCACCGAGTCGCCCAGCACCGATTCGGGCTGCAGGGTGCGCGCTGCCGGCAACAGCGACTCGTGTTCGTCGTCGGCGAGCGCGGATGCGCCCTTCGGCGCAGGCGCCGGCGGCACGGGCGCTGCGGGTTCGTCGATCGGGATGTCCACGTGCAGAGGCGGCTCCTCGACCTGCGGCGGGCGCGGCAGCGGGATCGTGGAGGTCAACGGTGCCGGTGGTTCGGACGGCTGCGACAAAGCGATCAAGCCCAGATCGACCAGCTCGGCGAAGCAGCTCTCGCCGGCGCCTGCCTGCTGCGCCATGCTGCGCACCTGCTGTTCGGTGCGGCGGCCATCCACCAGCAGCAGCACGGTGCGGTGGCGCTGGCTCAGCCGGCGCTGACGCTGACTCAGTTCGGCCTGGCCCTCGGCGGTCTTGACGGGAATGGGTGCAGTCAGCACGGATCGCTCCTTGTTGTCGGCCCGCCGGCGAGCTGCACGCCCCGGCGAATCAAGTCCCCAACCTGCGGAATTGTGCCGCCAAACCCGTGCGGCCGGCGGGGTCGCCCGCCGTGTACCCCCGCAAAGCGTGCAAGTCCGCCCTGGGCGCGGCGCTGGACGCCCCAAGGGCGATACACTGCCAATTGACGTATACGTCAATCAGAGCCGTTGCCAGCCCGCGCAGCCAGTCCGGCTGCCGGCACGCGCCGGCCCTCGCCACCGTCCCGCAGGAGCGTTTGCATGACCGATCTTTCCGCCGCCAACACGGCCGTGACGAAGGCACTGTCCGACTACCGGCCGACGCACAAGGTGCGCTTCGTCACGGCCGCGTCGCTGTTCGACGGCCACGATGCGGCGATCAACATCATGCGGCGCATCCTTCAAGGCATGGGCGCCGAGGTGATCCACCTCGGGCACAACCGCTCGGTCGACGAGGTCGTCACCGCGGCGCTGCAGGAGGACGTGCAGGGCATTGCGATCAGCAGCTACCAGGGCGGGCACGTCGAGTACTTCAAGTACATGGTCGACCTGCTCAGGCAGCGCGGCGGCGAGCACATCCAGGTCTTCGGCGGCGGCGGCGGCGTGATCGTGCCGGCGGAGATCGCCGAGCTGCAAGGCTACGGCGTGTCGCGCATCTACAGCCCGGAAGACGGCCAGCGCATGGGCCTGCAGGGAATGATCGGCGAGATGGTGATGCGCTGCGACCAGGACCTGTCTGTCCATGCGCCGAAGTCCATCGACGCGATCCGCGGGCGCGAGGAGACGCAACGTCGTGCACTGGCGCAGCTGATCACCGCACTGGAAAACGGCAAGGCCTCCGACGCGCTGAAGCGTGAGCTGCAGGCTGCCGCGAAGAAGGCCAGGACGCCCGTGCTGGGCATCACCGGCACCGGCGGCGCCGGCAAGTCTTCGCTGACCGACGAGCTGATCCGCCGACTGCGGCTCGACCAGGATGACCAGCTGCATGTGGCGGTGATCAGCATCGACCCGTCGCGCCGCAAGAGCGGCGGTGCGCTGCTGGGCGACCGCATCCGCATGAACGCCATCGGCCCATGGAGCAAGGGGCAACGCGTTTTCATGCGCAGCCTCGCCACGCGCGACTTCGGCAGCGAGATCAGCCAGGCGCTGCCCGACGTGCTCGCGGCGTGCAAGGCGGCCGGCTTCGACCTGATCATCGTCGAGACCTCGGGCATCGGCCAGGGCGACGCGGCCATCGTGCCGCTGGTGGACGTGCCGATGTACGTGATGACGCCCGAATACGGCGCCGCAAGCCAGCTCGAGAAGATCGACATGCTCGACTTCGCCGAATTCGTCGCGATCAACAAGTTCGATCGCAAAGGCGCGGCCGATGCGCTGCGCGACGTGGCCAAGCAGGTGCAGCGCAACAAGGAGGCCTGGAAGACCCCGCCGGACGAGATGCCGGTATTCGGCACGATGGCGAGCCGCTTCAACGACGATGGCGTGACCGCGCTCTACCAGGCGCTGCTGCCGCGCCTGCACGAGCTCGGCTTGAAGACGATCGAGGGCCGACTGCCCCGCGTCGAGACGCGCCACAGCACGCACCAGGTGCCGATCGTTCCCGGCGCGCGCGTGCGCTATCTGGCCGAGATCGCCGAGACGGTGCGCGGCTACAAGCAGCGCTCGCGGCAGCAGGCGCGGCTCGCGCGCGAAGTGCAGCAGCTGCGCGAATCGGCGCGCATGCTGGGCGAGGCGAGCAAGGCCCCGGCCGGCAGCGCCGACGCGCTCGGTGAACTCGCAAGCCAGCGCGAGGCCCAGCTCGACGCCCACGCCAAGAAGCTGCTCGCGATGTGGCCGCAGATGCAGAAGGCCTACGCCGGCGACGAATACGTGGTGAAGATCCGCGACAAGGAGATCCGCACGGCGCTCACCCACACCACGCTGTCGGGCAGCAAGATCCGCAAGGTCGCGCTGCCGCAGTACGAGGACCACGGCGAGGTTCTGAAGTGGCTGATGCTCGACAACGTGCCGGG
>CAJPFZ010000623.1 GCA_905339355.1 Burkholderiaceae bacterium | reverse complement strand
GCCGTCTTCTTCTTTTCGCCGAGCAGGAAAGACAGAAACGACATGCCTCACCTCCCGCCGAACAGGCGCTTGAGGAAGCCCTGCTTCGCCGCGTCGACGAAACGCATCGGCCGCTCTTCGCCGAGGAAGCGCGCCACCACGTCCTTGTAGGCTTCCGACACATCGGTGCCCTTCAGGTGGATCGCTGGCACGCCCTGGTTCGAGGCATCGAGCACCGTCTCGGACTCGGGGATCACGCCGATCAGCGGCGTGCGCAGGATCTCCTGGATGTCTTCCAGCGACAGCATCTGCCCACCTTCGACCCGCGTCGGGTTGTAGCGCGTGATCAGCAAGTGCTCGCGGATGCCTTCCTTTCCCTCGATCGCGCGCTTGGTCTTGGAGCTCAGCATGCCGAGGATGCGGTCGGAATCGCGCACCGACGAGACTTCGGGGTTGGTGACGATCAGCGCCTCGTCGGCGAAGTGCATGGCCATCAGCGCACCAGTCTCGATGCCGGCCGGCGAATCGCAGACGATGAACTCGAACTCCATCTCGCCGAGCTGCTTGAGCACACGCTCGACACCTTCCTGCGTCAGTGCGTCCTTGTCGCGCGTTTGCGAGGCGGCCAGCACGTAAAGCTTGTCGCTTTGCTTGTCCTTGATCAGCGCCTGGTTGAGGTTGGCCTCGTTGTGGATCACGTTGATGAGGTCGTACACCACGCGGCGCTCGCAGCCCATGATCAGGTCGAGGTTGCGCAGGCCGACGTCGAAGTCGATCACGGCCGTCTTGTGGCCGGCGAGCGCGAGGCCCGAGGCAAAGCTGGCGCTGGTGGTCGTCTTGCCCACGCCTCCCTTGCCGGAGGTGACGACGATGATTCTGGCCATCGGTTGCTTTCCTTTGTTCAAAGTTTCAGGGCGTCGACGAGCAGCTTGTCGCCGCTCAATCGAACCTGGGCCGGCTGGCCATGCACGTCGGCAGGCAAGGCGGTGTCGGTGGTTCGGTAGGTGCCTGCGATGGAAACGAGCTGAGGCTCCATGCAGGTGCTGAAGATGCGCGCTTCGGTGTCGCCCTTGGCGCCGGCGATCGCGCGCCCGCGCAGCGGTCCATAGACGTGGATGCTGCCGTCGGCGATGACCTCGGCGCCGAAGTTCACCGCCGCCATCACCACCAGGTCGCCGCCGCGGGCGTAGACCTGCTGGCCGGAGCGCAGCGGCTTGTCGATGATCAGCGTGGCGGCCTTGGGTTCGGCGGCCGGCGAGGCGCCAACGGCCGGCTGTTCGGTGGGCGCGGCGGCCAGCACGGTGCGCGGCGGCGGCGGCGCCACGTCCTGCGGCGCTTCGGCGAGCCCCGCGGCCAGCGCGACCTCGGTCTGCGTCGCGGTGCCGCCGCGCACCGCCAGCGGCAACAGCTTGTAGCGCTTGAGCAGCGCCACGAGGCCTTCGATGTCCAGCGTGCCGGTGGCGCCGGCGACGGCGCTCAGGTCGATCACCAGCGGATCGCGATCGAACAGGTTCGGCGCGTTGCCGAAGCGGCGTTCCAGCTCGGCCCCCAGTTCGTCGAGGTCGGTGGTCCGCAGCACCAGGGTGACGAGCGTGAGCGATGCGCTCTTCAGATCGAAAACGGCAGGGAGGTGTGCGCCGGGTGCGACAGCCATGAACGGGGTTGCCCGAAAAATGCGCGAGTTTAACGGGGCCGCGGGGCCGAGGACGCCCTCCCCGTAGGGCATTCGCGCGCTCGCTGTTTCAATCGGTGTCGCAGCCAGGCGGCCGCAAGCCCGTTCTCAGCGCTGGCTGCGGCCCTTGCGCTTGTCGAATTCGGCAAGCTGCGCCTTCAGCAGCAGCTGGAACACACGCGCGGTTTCTTCGCTCATTGCGAGCCGCGTGGTCGGCGTCCTGCCCTCGGGCGTGGTGCTGGGCAGCACGAGGGCGTCGATCTGCGCTTCGACGAGCCCGTTGCCGTTGCTCATCGCCTTCACGCGCTGCACTTCGATGTGGTAGGTCTTCAAGGGGTCACCGCCGGACGCTGCTCAAAGGCGGCAGCGTACCGCAGTGCCGGAGCGTCTCAGTGCAGCGACTGCAGCTGCACCGCGGGCATCGCGACCTCGAGCCCGATCATGGCCCGTGCATAGAGATAGTTCAGGCGCGCCCGCTCGCTCAGCGAATCGATGTCGACGTGGCCGCGGGCATCGCACGGGAAGGCGTAGGCGCGCCCTTCGTCGAACAGGTTCTGGAAGCGAAGTTCATAGCTTGCGCCGGCGTACTGCGGCATCGGTTCGGTGTTCATGGGCGTGTACTCCTGGTGGCCATGTGATGAACAGCTGGTTCGAGCTTAGGCAGCGGCACCGGCTTGCGCCATGGTGGTGCGCCGATGCTGTCTGCCGGGCCGCGTCCATACTGCTTGTACGAAAAACACTGACACCAAGCGGACACCTTGGCCGACTGCGGCCACGAATCAGTGCAGATCGCAGGGCAGCACGGCGGGAGCGGCGTATTCACGCCCGACGACGGCACGCGCGTAGAGATAGTTGTTGCGTGCCCGGTCGCTCAGCGAGTCGAGTGGCACGTGACCTTCGGCATCACAGGGAAACGACAGCTCCGGGCCCTGCCCCGACAAGGGCTGGTAGCGGATTTCGTATCGCGCGCCCGGCATGTGCTTGGACTGGCTCATCACAACCTCCTGCATTGCATTGAGACTGGTTCATTCGCAACTTACGCGCGCGGCCTGCGTTTGGATGTCGGCTGTTGCAACTTCGACGGGTCGGACAACACCGTGTTCGCAGGTCGGGTATGCCGCAGGTCCGAAAGTGGCCACGGGCACGGCGCTTGCTGATCCTGCGCAGACTCCGCCGGAACATGAAGGACTGCTGCGGCATGGGCGAGTGGCGCAAGGAACATCATTTCGACGGCCAGCTGGTCATGCTGGGCTACGGCAGCATCGGCCAGGGCGTCCTGCCTCTGCTGCTGCGCTACATCGAGATGCGGCCCGAGCAGATCCTGATCATCAAGCCGAGCGCCAACGGCCTCGAATCGGCCAATGCGCAAGGCGTGCCGCATCTTCTGGCGCCGCTCAACGAGAACAACTACCGGCATGCGCTCGAGCCGCGGGTGGGACGGGGCGACTTCGTGCTGAACCTGTCGGTCGACGTGAGCAGCAAGGCGCTGATCGAGTTCTGCCGCGAGCGCGGCGCGTTGTACCTGGACACCTGCATCGAGCCTTGGGCCGGCGCCTACACGGATGCGTCGCGCCCCCCGGGCGAACGCACCAACTACGCCTTGCGCGAAGGCGTGATGGCCTTGCGCCGCACCGGCGAGCGCGGGCCGACAGCCATCGTCACGCACGGCGCCAACCCCGGGCTGGTGTCGCACTTCGTCAAGCGGGCGCTGCTGAACCTGGCTCGCGACACCGGCGAGGCAACGAGCGCGCCGCCCACTTCGCGCGAAGGCTGGGCGCGCCTGGCGCAGCGGCTGGGGGTGAAAGTGATCCACATCGCCGAGCGCGACACGCAGGTCGGCCGCGAGCGCAAGGCGCCCGGCGAGTTCGTCAACACCTGGTCGTGCGACGGCTTCGTCAGCGAAGGCCGCCAGCCGGCGGAACTCGGCTGGGGCTCGCACGAACGC
>CAJPFZ010000622.1 GCA_905339355.1 Burkholderiaceae bacterium | reverse complement strand
TTGCCGAGTGAGGGCTTCGATACCTCAGCCGGCCCCTTCGATACCTCAGGGTGAGCGGGTTGGGGCTTCGATACCTCAGCCTCTTCGACCAGCTCAGGACCCTGAGGGGGCTTCGACAAGCTCAGCCCGAACGGGTTTGGTCTTCCGATCATCTTGAGCCTGTCGATCCTCATGATCAGCAGGCCGCCGTGCCGCCGGCATACATCGCCCGCAGCCGCTCGCCGATTTCGTCGGCGAGCCGAACCGCCGCGCGGCGGTGCGCCGCGGCGAGTGCGGGCACGCCGCCTGCGCCCGCGCTTTCGGCCACCACGCTGCGGCACACCAGCGTGGCGCCGCCGCGCTGCGTGCTCGACACCGACCAGGTGCTCTCCAGCCGCGCCTCGCGGCCGGGGATCGACTCGAAGCGCTGCACGTCGACCCGCACCCGCCACACCGCCGGCAGCGGCAGCGCCACGCCGCGCACGTCGACGGCGCCCCAGCGCGTGCTCAGGCGCTCGACGATCGCACCGCGCAGTTCGTCCTGCAGCGGCGCGGCCCAGCGGTCCTGCTCCAGCAGCAGCAGCGAGTCGTCGGGCTGGCGCACGACGAACTGTGCGTGGTCGACCTGCGCCGGCACGCCCACTGGAAGCACGTCCACATACACCGGCGCGCCGCCGGCCGGTGCCGACGCGGCACGCTCGGCCGGAAGCAGCGTATGGAAGCGCTCGGGCAGCTTGGCGCTCGAGCAGGCGGCCAGCAGCGCGGCCAGCATCGCCGCGGCAAGGCCGGCCGCCGGGGCCGACAGGGAACTGCGTGTCATCGCGCTTTCTCTCCGGTGGCACCGACCGGCGGGTCGGCGCGTTTGCCGCGCAGCATCGATTCGGGATGACGCTGCAGGTAGTCGCCGAGCGCACGCAGCGACTGCGCGGCGCGCTGCAGCTCGATCATCGTCTGCTCGACATTGCGCTGCATCGGCGCGGTCTCGTCGAGCACGTTGCGGTCCAGGCGCGCGAGCGACTCCTGCACCGAGCTCAGGGTGCGCTGCACCTCCGCGAGCGCCTTCTGCGCTTCGGGCGACAGCTCGCGGATCGCGGCCTGCGTCTGGCGCAGCGTGCCTTGCAGGTCGCGGCCGATCTCGTCGAAGGGCACCTTGCTGATGCTGGCGACGATCGACGCGATCTGCGGCTGCAGGTCGTTGAGGTCGCCCGGCACCGAGGGCACCAGCGGCGTGCTGCCGCTCGTGTCGAGCGTCGCGCGTGCGGCCTTGGTGGTGAAGTCGAGCGCCACGTACTGCGCGCCCGTCAGCAGGTTGGCCGTGCGCAATTGCGCGCGCACGCCATGGTCGACCAGCATCTTCAGGAACAGCAGGTCCGCTGCGGCATCGGGCTCGGCCTTGCCGAGCATCGCTTCGCGCACCTTGCCCACGCGCAGCGGGTAGATGTCGGCCGTCACCTCCACCGGGTAGCGCTTCCGCTTCGGGTCGTAGTTGGGGGCGAGCGAGCGCACGCTGCCGATCTCGATGCCGAGGAAGTCCACCGGCGATCCGACCGTGAGGCCGCGCACCGAGTGGTCGAACACCATGCGCACCGTCAGCGCCGGACCATCGGGCGGTGCCAGCGCGGTGCGGCGGTCATCGAAGAGGAAGAAGCGGCTGCCGGCCGGCGCCGCTGGCTGCCCCTCGCTGCCGGGCAGGCGCTCGAACGCGATGCCGCCGGCGAGCACCGAGGTGAGCGCCTGGGTGTTGAGCGTCAGGCCGCCGGCGTTGAGCGTGAGGTCCAGGCCGCTCGCGTTCCAGAAGCGCACCTGCTGCGTGACGAGAGGCTCGTAGGGCGACTCGATGAACACCTGCACCGTGAGTTCGTCGTTCTTCGGGTCCAGCGTGTAGCCGGCCACGCGCCCCACCCGCGTGCGCCGGTAGTACACCGGCGAGCCGACGTCGAGCGAGCCGAGGTCGTTGGCGCGCAGCACGAAGGTGCGTCCGGGCTCGCCGCGCAGCACGAAGGGCGGCATCTCGAGGCCGACGTAGCGCTTGCGCGGCTTCTCGGAAACGCCGGCATCGACGCCGATGTAGGCGCCCGACAGCAAGGTCCCCAGCCCGCTGACGCCGGCGGTGCCGAAGCGCGGGCGCACGACCCAGAACAGCGTGTCCTCGACGGCGATGCCGGCAGCCGAGCGATCGAAGCGTACGCCGACCAGCACACGCTGGTGGTCGTCGCTCAAGGTGACGCTCTCGACACGGCCGATGACGACCTCCTTGTAGCGCACCTCGGTCTTGCCCGGCTCCAGCCCCTCGGCGGTGCGGAACTCGATGAGCACCTCCGGGCCCGCCTGCAGCAGCGTGTTGATCAGCAGCGAGGCACCGATGATCACCGCCAGGATCGGCACGATCCACACCAGCGACAGCCGCGCCGGGTTCTTCTTGCGCACGATGGGCTCGGCCAGCGCCGGCGGCACCTGCGCGAGCGGCGGTGTGTCGCCCGGCAGGGCGTCCTCGGGGCCTGGGTCGCGCGGCTCACTCATCGTGGGCGGGCTCCTGCCAGATCAGCCGCGGATCGAAGCTTCGCGCCGCGAGCATCGTCAGCACGACGACACCGGCGAACGCCAGCAGGCCGGGCTCCGGCGTGGCGCTGGCGAGGCGGCCGAAACGCACCATGCCCACGAGCATCACCACCACGTAGACGTCGAGCATCGACCAATGGCCCACCGCCTCGACCAGGCGGTACAGGCGCGCGCGCTCCAGCCGGCGCCAGCCGCGTGCGTAGCGCACCGACCAGGCGAGCACGGCCAGCGCGCCGATCTTCAGCAAGGGCACCGCGATGCTCGCCACGAAGACGATCACGGCGAGGAAGTACGCCTTGTCGTGCCACAGCTCGGCGATGCCGGCGGCGATGGTGAAACTCTCTTCGCGGAACAGGTTCACCGTCGTCATGATCGGCAGGATGTTGGCCGGCACGTAGAACAGCGTTGCCGCGATCAGATAGGCCCAGGTGCGCTGCAGGCTGTGCGGCTTGCGCGCGGGCAGCGGGTTGCGGCAGCGCGGGCAGCGCAGCCGAACGGTGGCCTCGGTGGCGTCGGCGTGCGCCGCAGACACGGCGCCGCAGTACTCGCACCCGATGATTTGCGGGGGGCGTTCGCTCGGGGTGGCCAGGCTCGTCATCGCCCCTCCAGCCAGAGGTGCTTGAGTCCACCCGACTCCAACGCGGCGAGCAGCAGCGCCAGCGCGGCGAAGGCCAGCACGCCGGGCCCGGGCGTGGCACTCGCCATCCCGGCCAGCCGCACGATGGAGATCGCCGCCGCCACCGTCATCACCTCCACCATGCTCCAGCGCCAGGCCTCGTGCAGCGCGCGCATGCACCAGGCGAACGCCGGCGAGCGCCTGCCGTGGGCAAGCGGCACGAGGATCACGAGGCGCAGGCCGATCAGCAGCGCGGGGGCGACGATGGCCGTCAGCGCCGCCGACACCGCTACCAGCCGCTCGCCGCGCTCCCAGATCAGCGCGATGGATTCGGGCAGCGTGGCGGCGGTGTGGCCGCCGCCGAGCCGGATCTGGACGATGGGGCTCAGGTTGGCGATCAGCAGCACGACGGCCGCGGCGATGGTGAGCGCGAGCAGCGCATGCACACCCAGCGCGTGACCGCGCGCGATGACGGCGGCGCAGCGGCTGCAGTGCGCCACTTCGTCGGAAGAGAGCGGCTGCCAGCGGTGCACCGCATCGCACTGCTCGCAGACCACCAGCTGTTGTTGCAACTCCGTCATCCCCTCGTGCTTCTTGCGCGCACGGCGCCGCCCGAAGAGCGCGCCGTCTTTTCGCGATGGTAGGAATGTGCCCGCGAAGCGACTGTAGGACAAGCGCTGATGAACGTGCAGGCCGCTGCCCGCGGACGGGCTACTGGCTCATCTGCCGTGGCAGGAAGGTTGCGATCTCGGGCACCGCATAGAGCAGCATCACCATTGCCACCATCAGCAGGAAGAACGGAAACGCGGCGCGGGCGATGTAGCCGATCTCCCGGCGCGTCATGCCCTGTAACACGAACAGGTTGAAACCCACCGGCGGCGTGATCTGCGCCATCTCGACCACGATCACGACGAAGATGCCGAACCACAACGGATCGATGCCGGCCTTGTGCACCGTCGGCATGATCACGCCCATCGTGAGCACGACCATCGAGATACCGTCGAGAAAGCAGCCGAGGAGCACGTAGAAGAAGGTCAGCGCGACGATCAGCTGGAACGGCGTGAGGCCGAGCCCGCCGATCCACTCCGCGAGGTGGCGCGGCAGGCCGATGTAGCCC
>CAJPFZ010000621.1 GCA_905339355.1 Burkholderiaceae bacterium | reverse complement strand
ATGCGCGCGGCATGGCGCAGCACGCCCTCGGTGAAGTCCATCAGGTCGTGGTGGTCCCAGTACGCCGCATAGAACTCCATCATCGTGAATTCGGGGTTGTGCCGAACCGAGATGCCTTCGTTGCGGAAACTGCGGTTGATCTCGAACACACGCTCGAAGCCGCCGACGATGAGGCGCTTCAGGTACAGCTCGGGCGCGATGCGCAGGAACATCTGCTGGTCGAGCGCGTTATGGTGGGTGACGAACGGCTTGGCATTGGCGCCGCCGGGGATCGGGTGCAGCATCGGCGTCTCGACCTCCAGGAAGCCGTGCTCGACCATGTACTGGCGGATCGAGCTGACGGCCTTGCTCCGCGCGACGAAGCGGTCGCGCGAGTCCTCGTCGGTCATCAGGTCGACGTAGCGCTGGCGGTACTTCTGCTCCTGGTCGGTCATGCCGTGGAACTTGTCGGGCAGCGGGCGCAGGCTTTTGGTCAGGAGGCGCAGCGAACTCACGCGCACCGACAGTTCGCCGGTCTTGGTCTTGAACAGCGTGCCCTCCGCCCCGAGGATGTCGCCCAGGTCCCAGTGCTTGAAGGCGTCGTAGGCAGCGTCGCCCAGCGCGTCCTTGGTGACGAAGAGCTGGATGCGCCCCGACGAATCCTGCAGCGTGCCGAAGCTCGCCTTGCCCATCAGGCGCTTGAGCATCAGGCGGCCGGCGACGCTGACCTTGATGGCCTGCGGCTCGAGTTCTTCGTTGCCCTGCGCCCCATGCTTGCGGATAAGGTCGGCCGCGCGGTCCTTCGGCTTGAAGTCGTTGGGAAAGGCCACGCCCTGCTGGCGGATCGCGGCGAGCTTTTCACGGCGCTCGGCGATCAGCTGGTTGTCGTCTTGGGGCGGGGTCGGTTCCATGGCGTGGCGGCGTGGGGTGGGTGGGCAAAGGCAAACCCCGAATTGTAGGTGGCGGGCCACTTAGAATCCGCGTTTGCCCGCAGGGCCAGGCCACCACTCCCATGAGTCGCCGCTTCCCACGCGTGTCAGACCAGCTCTACTACCTCGCGCTCGCCGCCATCAACACGCTGCACGGCCTGCTGCCGTTTGCGCTGCGCCGCTGGTTCTACCGGCTGTGCCGCTTCGACGTGCACCCGAGCGCCACGCTGCAGGGCGGCATTCGCTTCTTTCATGTCGGCCGACTGGCGGTGGGCGAGGGCACGCTGATCAACCGCGGCGTCTACCTCGACAACCGCGGCGGCATCACGATCGGGCGACAGGTCTCGATCGCACACGACGCGCGCCTGTACACGATGGGCCACGACGTGCACGACGCGGGCTTCGCGACGCTCGCCAAGCCGGTGCGCATCGACGACCACGCGGTGGTGTTCGCCGGCGCGATGATCATGCCCGGCGTGCACCTGGGCCGCGGGGCGGTGGTGATGGCGGGCGCGGTGGTGACGAAGGACGTGCCGCCGCTGCGCATCGTCGGCGGCAACCCCGCGCAAGACATCGGGCCGCGCGAGATCGAACCGGCCTACCGGCTCGACCGGCGGTACTGGTTCGCGCACTGAACGCATGGAGCGGACAGCCGTCTTGTCCAAGCGCATCGCCATCGTCGACGCCGGCTCGTTCATCCTGCCGTACGACTTCCAGCTGATCCAGGGGCTGGTGGCGCACGGCGTGGCTGTCGATTTCTACGCCTCGCGCACGCGCTACAACGATCAGTTCCTCGATGCCCTGCGCCGGCTGCCCGGCGTGACGGTGCGTGCGCATGCCATCTCGGGCACGGTGGCCGCGCGCTGGAAGGGCGCGCTCGCCTACATCGGCCTGCTGGCACGGCTGCTTTGGAACGGCCCGCGCTACGACGCGGTGAACCTGCAGTTCAGCGGCTGGTGGCCGGCCGAGCTGCCGGTG
>CAJPFZ010000620.1 GCA_905339355.1 Burkholderiaceae bacterium | reverse complement strand
CCTTACTCGATGATCTTCGCCACCACGCCGGCGCCCACGGTGCGGCCGCCCTCGCGGATGGCAAACCTCAGCCCGTTCTCCATCGCGATCGGGCTGATCAGCTTGACCTTCATCTTGATGTTGTCCCCGGGCATCACCATCTCGGTGCCCTCAGGCAACTCCACCGCACCGGTCACGTCCGTGGTGCGGAAATAAAACTGCGGGCGGTAGCCCTTGAAGAACGGCGTGTGCCGACCACCCTCTTCCTTCGTCAGGATGTACACCTCCGCCTCGAAGTGCGTGTGCGGCGTGATCGAACCGGGCTTCGCCAGCACCTGGCCACGCTCCACTTCCTCACGCTTCGTGCCGCGCAGCAGGATGCCGACGTTGTCACCCGCCTGACCCTCGTCAAGCAGCTTCCTGAACATCTCCACACCCGTGCAGATCGTCTTCGTCGTCGCCTTGATGCCGACGATCTCGATCTCGTCACCCACCTTGACCTTGCCCCGCTCGGCACGCCCCGTGACCACCGTGCCACGGCCGGAAATCGAGAACACGTCCTCGATCGGCATCAGAAACGGCCCGTCAATGGCACGCACCGGCTCGGGAATGTACTCGTCGAGCGCCGCCACCAGCTTCTCGATCGACGGCACCCCGATGTCGCTCTTGTCGCCTTCCAGCGCCTTGAGCGCCGAACCAATGATGATCGGCGTCTTGTCTCCCGGAAACTCGTAGGTCGACAGCAGGTCGCGTACCTCCATCTCCACCAGCTCCAGCAGCTCCTTGTCATCCACCATGTCCGCCTTGTTCAGGTAGGCCACGATGTAGGGAACACCCACCTGGCGCGCCAGCAAAATGTGCTCGCGCGTCTGCGGCATCGGGCCGTCGGCCGCCGATACCACCAGAATCGCGCCGTCCATCTGCGCCGCGCCCGTGATCATGTTCTTGATGTAGTCCGCGTGCCCGGGGCAGTCCACGTGCGCGTAGTGCCGCTTCGGGCTCTCGTACTCCACGTGCGCCGTCGCAATCGTGATGCCGCGCGCCTTCTCCTCCGGCGCCGCGTCAATCTGGTCGTACGCCCGGTACTCGCCGCCGAACTTCTCACCCATCACCTTCGTCAGCGCAGACGTCAGCGTCGTCTTGCCGTGGTCAACGTGGCCAATCGTCCCAACGTTCACGTGCGGCTTCTTGCGTTCAAATTTGGCTTTTGACATC
>CAJPFZ010000619.1 GCA_905339355.1 Burkholderiaceae bacterium | reverse complement strand
CGAGCGCAAGCAGGTGCTGGTGGTGTTCGGTGCGAACTGGTGCGGCGATTGCCGCGAGCTGGCGCAGAAGATGGCCGGCGGGCCGCTCGCCGAGCACGTCGCGCAGCGCTACGTGGTCACGAAGGTCGACGTGGCTCGCTTCAACAAGAACACCGACCTCGCGCAGCAGATGGGCAACCCGATCAGGAAGGGCATCCCGGCGGTGGCCGTGCTGCGCGCCGACGGCAGCCTGGTCAAGGCGACGACCGGCGGCGAACTGGCCGACGCCCGCAACATGGGCGACGCGCAAGTGCTGAAGGTGCTCGAAGGACTCGCCGAGGGCCAGTGAAGCCCCGCATGGGCGCTCAGGCCGACGCCGGCGCCAGCACCCTCGCCTTGTCGACGTCGGGGCTGCGGTACATCGCTTCGGCGATGCTCGCCAGCGCCGAATCGTGCAGCTGCTGCGGCGCGAGCCCGTAGAACTTCTGGAAGCTCATGATCAGCGGGCGCCACTTGTCGGGGTCCACTCGATCCGGCTCGCCCTCCATCAGGATCGACGGATGCAGATGCACCCGCTGGATGCGCGCTTCGAAGCTCAGCACGCGTCCGCGCAGCATTTCGTCCTCGTCGGCCACGCCATGCACCGCCTCGATCACCGCTTCGAGCTGCACCGGGCACTCGCGCACACGCGGCGGTGCGACCGTCCGCGACGCTGCAGGCGTGAGCCCGGCGACGCCGAACTTGTCGCGCACATGCCGGTAGCCGCGCGCGGCCTTGGCGCCGGGAACCGGGTTGGCGCCGGTGGTGAGCGCGAGCCGGTCGACATGGCTCACCTCGTGCTGCGACGGCAGGTTGAGGACGCATTGGCGCGTGCGAAGCAGGTTGCGCGCGGTTTGCGATGCGGCGCCGAGTCCCAGCATGCAGCGCCAGCCGAGCCAGAAGGCCGAGGACATCGGCGCCAGGTTGGCGCTGCCGTCGTCGTTGAGGCTGCTGATGATGACCACCGGCGTGCCGAAGTAGAGGATGGCCGGTTCGCGTGTGACGTGCATGCGCTTCTTCCTTGAGATGGCGAGATCGAGGGATCTCACTGTGCCTCCTGCGTTCAGCGCCGTCTCGCTGCATTCGGACATCCAAATCTCCCAAGGCGCGCCATGGCGACCGCTGCACGTGCGCTGGCAGCCGCGACGCCGGGCGGGTCGTTCCGGCGCTTGCGGTTGACACCAGGCGCCTGGCCCGATCACAATCCGCCCCGCTCCGGGGTGCACGCGTCGCGTGCTGAGATGGTGGACCCAAACCCGTGAACTTGAACCGGTTCGTACCGGCGTAAGAAGAGCCGTCTGACCTCGACGCGTGGCCCATTCGTGGCCGCGCAAAGGGGGCGACCTTCGGAGCACCACTGTGGACGAAGGAGCCCCGAATGAACGCCCCCGAGCACATCGATGCACTCGACCTCGCGCTGACGCGCGAGCCGTTCCCGGCGTCAAGCAAGACCTACACGACCGGCTCGCGCAGCGACATCCGCGTGCCGCAGCGCGAGGTGAGCCTCAGCAACGGCGAAGTGGTCTCGCTGTACGACACCTCGGGCCCCTACACCGACCCGCAGGCGCGAATCGACGTGCGCCGCGGCCTGCCCGACGTGCGCACGCCGTGGATCGAGGCACGCGGCGACACCGAGGCCTACGGCGGCCGGCAGCGCCAGGCGCTCGATGACGGCCTGAGGCACGAGGAACGCGACAGCGAACGAATCTCGCAGCTGCGCGCCGAGGCCGCCGGCCTGCAGCGCACGCCGCGCCGCGCCCAACGCGGCGCCAACGTCACGCAGATGCACTACGCGCGGCGCGGCATCGTGACGCCCGAGATGGAATACGTCGCGCTGCGCGAGAACGGCAAACGCGAATGGATGCGCGAGTACCTGGGCGACGCCGCGCGCGAGCGGCGCCTGCGCGGGGATGCGCGCGGCGCGCGCATCCCCGCGGTCATCACCCCGGAATTCGTGCGCGACGAGGTGGCGCTCGGGCGCGCGATCATCCCGGCCAACATCAACCACACCGAACTGGAGCCGATGGCGATCGGGCGCAACTTCCGCGTCAAGATCAACGCCAACATCGGCAACTCCGCCATCACCTCGAGCATCGAGCAGGAGGTGGAAAAACTCGTGTGGGCGATCCGCTGGGGCGCCGACAACGTGATGGACCTCTCCACCGGCCGGCACATCCACACCACGCGCGACTGGATCGTGCGCAACTCGCCGGTTCCCATCGGCACGGTGCCCATCTACCAGGCGCTGGAGAAGGTCGGCGGCGTGGCCGAAGACCTCACGTGGGCCATCTACCGCGACACGCTGATCGAGCAGGCCGAGCAAGGCGTCGACTACTTCACCATCCACGCCGGCCTGCGCCTGCCCTTCATCCACCTCACTGCCGACCGGCGCACCGGCATCGTCTCGCGCGGCGGCTCGATCATGGCCAAGTGGTGCATCTCGCACCATCGCGAGAGCTTTCTGTACACGCACTTCGAAGAGATCTGCGAGATCATGAAGGCCTACGACGTGAGCTTCTCGCTCGGCGACGGCCTGCGGCCCGGCTGCGCGGCCGACGCCAACGACGAGGCACAGTTCGCCGAGCTGCGCACGCTCGGCGAACTCACGCAGCTCGCCTGGAAACACGACGTGCAGACCATGATCGAAGGTCCGGGCCATGTGCCGATGCACCTGATCCAGGCCAACATGGACGAGCAGCTGAAGCACTGCCACGAGGCGCCGTTCTACACGCTCGGGCCGCTGACGATCGACATCGCGCCCGGCTACGACCATATCGCGAGCGCCATCGGCGCGGCGATGATCGGCTGGATGGGCACGGCAATGCTGTGCTACGTGACGCCAAAGGAACACCTCGGCCTGCCCGACCGCGACGACGTCAAGCAGGGAATCATCGCGTACAAGATCGCCGCGCACGCGGCGGACGTCGCCAAGGGCCATCCGGGCGCCCGCGCACGCGACGATGCGCTGTCGAAGGCGCGCTTCGAGTTCCGCTGGAGCGACCAGTTCAACCTCTCGCTTGACCCCGACACCGCACGCGACTTCCACGACGAGACGCTGCCCAAGGACAGCAGCAAGGTGGCGCACTTCTGTTCCATGTGCGGCCCCAAGTTCTGCTCGATGAAGATCACCCAGGAGGTGCGCGAGTTCGCGGCGAGACAAGGCGTGAGCGACGGCGCGGCGATCGCCGAGGGCATGGCGCAGAAGTCGGCGCAGTTCAAGGCCGCAGGCGGCGAGATCTACATCCCGATCGCGGTGAAGGATCAGGCATGAGCATCCTCGACATCGGCATCGCCGGCGCCGGCCTGCTCGGCCGCCTGCTTGCCTGGCGGCTCGCGCGAGCCGGCCACCGCGTGCATGTGCACGATCCCGCGATCGACGCGCAGCCGCGCTTCGACGGCCGCCATGCCTCGTCCTTCAGTGCGGCCGGCATGCTGAGCCCGCTGGCCGAACTGGAGAATGCCGGGCCCGGCCTCGCACTGCTCGGCATGCGCTCGGTGAGCCTGTGGCGAGAGATCGTCGAGGCGCTGCCCGAGGCACCATTCTTCGCGCAGCGCGGCAGCTTGCTGCTGGCCCACCGCAACGACCTTGCCACCGCGCAGCGCGTGCTGGCGCGGCTCGAGCAGGCGCCTCCCGACATGCCGCGCGCGCAACCCATCGCCATGCACGAACTCGCCGCATGCGAACCGTCGCTGCACGGCGCGGCCCACGCGTGGCTGCTGCCGAGCGAAGCGCAGATCGATCCGCCGCAGACGCTGATTGCGCTGCATGATCACGCCAGCGAACTGGGCGTGCAGTGGCACTGGCGGCAGCGTGTCGAGCAGGTCACCCCCGGAGCCTTGCGCACCAGCACCGCCACGCATGAGTACGACCTCGTGTTCGACGTGCGCGGCGTCGGCGCCCGGCAGCGAGCGCCGGGCCATGGCAGCGGCCCAATCGACCAAGTGCGCGGCGTGCGCGGCGAAACCGTCTGGCTGCACGCGCCCGAACACGGCCTCACGCGGCCCGCGCGGCTGCTTCATCCGCGTCACCGCGTCTACCTGGTGCCTCGGCCGGGCGACATCGTCGTCATCGGCGCTACGCAGATCGAGAGCGAGGACCGCTCGCCGGTCTCGCTGCGCAGCGCGGTCGAGCTGATGTCGGCGGCGCACAGCGTGATGCCCGGCCTGGCGGAGGCGCGCATCGTGCGGATGGACGCCAACCTGCGCCCCGCCCTGCCCGACAACGAGCCGCACATCGACGTGGCGCCGGGCCGCGTGCGCATCAACGGCCTGTTCCGCCACGGCTGGCTGGTCGCACCCGCGCTGGTCGAGCAGGCGCTGGCGCAATGCGGCCTCGCGAACGCGCACGTCGCCCACGCGTGACGGCATGAACGCCGCGCAGACCATCGTCGTTCGGCTCGACGGCCGGCCGCACACGATGCCGCTCGGCAGCACGCTCGCCGACCTCGTCGCCGCGCTCGGCCGCGCGCCGGAGGCCGTGGCCACCGCCGTCAACGACCGGTTCGTGCCGCGCGCGCAGCGCGGCGGCCACCTCCTGCAGCCCGGCGATTCGGTGCTGCTGTTCCAACCCATCGTCGGCGGATGACGCCGCCCAAGCCATGAGCATCGAATCGGAATCCCAAGACAGCTGGCAAGTCGGCGGCGTCACGCTCGCGAGCCGCTTCCTGCTCGGCAGCGCCGGCTACCCGTCGCCGCAACACCTGCGCGACGCCATCGGTGCCTCCGGAACGCAGGTGGTCACGGTGGGCCTGAAGCGCACGCTCAGCGCCGCCGGCGACAACGGCTTCCTCGCGATCGTGCGCGAGGCCCTGCGCGAGCACGGCGCGCGATTGCTGCCCAACACCGCCGGCTGCCGCAGCGCGCGCGAGGCGGTGCAGCTTGCGCACATGGCGCGCGAGCTCTACGACACGCCGTGGATCAAGCTCGAAGTGGTGGGCGACGAACACACGCTGCAGCCCGATCCCTTCGAGCTCGTGGCGGCCGCCGCGCAGCTGGTGCGCGAAGGTTTCACCGTCTTTCCCTATTGCACCGACGATCTCGTCAGCTGCCGCCGCCTGCTCGACGCCGGCTGCCCACTGCTGATGCCCTGGGGCGCGCCGATCGGCTCGGGCCAGGGCCTGCTCAACCCCTTTGCGCTGCGCACGCTGCGCGAGCGACTGCCCGGCACGCTGCTCGTGATCGATGCCGGCATCGGCGCGCCCTCGCACGCCGCGCAGGCGATGGAACTTGGCTTCGATGCGGTACTGCTCAACACCGCCGTCGCACAAGCGCGCGATCCCGTCCGCATGGCGCACGCGTTCCGCCTTGCCGTCGAAGCCGGCCGCAGCGCCTGGCACGCCGGCGTGATGGCCAAGCAGGACTTCGCCGTCGCGAGCACGCCGGTGAGCGGCCAGCCCTTCATTTTGGAAGGCGGCGCATGAACGGCGCTCGCCGCCCGATCGTCTGGAGCATCGCCGGCACCGACAGCGGCGGTGGTGCGGGGCTCTGCGCCGACCAGCGCATGGCGGACGCATTCGGCGTCCACCTGTGTCCCATCGTCGCGGCGATCACCGCGCAGTCATCGACGGCGGTGACCCGCGTCGTGCCGGTCGGCACCGACCTGCTCGATGCGCAGTTGGCGGCACTGGAGCGCGACATGCCGCCGCTCGCCATCAAGACCGGCCTGCTCGGAAACGCCGCCCAGGTCGAATGTGTCGCGCGCTGGGTCGACCGGCTGCGCGAAGCCGCGCCGGTGGCGCTCGTGGTCGATCCGGTGCTTGGTGCAACCACCGGCGCCAGTTTTGCCGACGACGCAACCACGCGTGCCTACCGCGAGCTGCTGCTGCCGCGGGCCACGCTCGCAACGCCCAACCGGCGCGAAGCGGCGCGCCTTGCCGGCGTGGCCGAGACGCACGCCAACGCCGCGCTGCCCGCACTTGCACGCACGCTGCAGCGCGATGCGGGCCAGAGCATCTGCATCACCGGCGGCGACGCCGCGGATGAACCGGCCTGGTCCCTCGACTGGATGGCGACGCCGCATGCCAGCGGCTGGCTTGCGTCGCCGCGAGTCGCCACGCCCCACCACCACGGCAGCGGCTGCGGCTTCGCGACGGCTGCAGCCGCGGCCCTGGCGCTCGGCTTCGTCGCTGCCGATGCGCTGGTGCTGGCGAAGATGGCCGCCACCGACGCGATCCGGCACGGCGAGCCGGCCGGCCACGGCGCCGGCCCGGCGCGCGCCCACAGCGGCTTCGCGACGGCGCCGGGCGGCCTGCCCTGGTTGTCGTGGAGCGAGACGATCCACTTTCCGCAGCCGCGGCGGTCGCAGCGCGCAGCGGCGGCGCCGCTCGGGCTCTACGCCATCGTCGACAGCGCGCGCCGTGTGCACGAGGTGCTCGCCGCCGGCGTGCGCACCGTGCAGCTGCGCATCAAGGCACCCGCAGCGCCCGATGAGGCATGGCGCAACGCCCTGCGCGACGACATTCGACGCAGCATCGCCGCCTGTCACGAAGCGCAGGCCGAACTCTTCGTCAACGACCACTGGCGCACGGCGCTCGAGTTCGGCGCCCGCGGCGTGCACCTGGGGCAGGAAGACCTGCTCGCGCTGAGCGATGCCGAGCGGGCCGAACTCCTCGACTGCGGCGTAGCCCTGGGCATCAGCACCCACAGCCTGTGGGAGCTGAGCCGCGCCGCGGCGATGGCGCCGCGCTACGTCGCCTGCGGCCCGGTGTGGCCCACCCTCACCAAGGCGATGCCGTGGCGGCCGCAGGGTCCGCACAACCTCGCCTGGTGGTGCGCCATGGCGCCGGCACCGGTGGTCGCCATCGGCGGTCTCCTCGGCGCGGCGCAGGTGCGTGCCGCCGCGCAATGCGGCGCCGACGGCGCGTGCATCGTGCGCGCCATCGGCGACGCCGCTGCCAACGTACCGGCTCTGCAGGCCGCATGGAGCGCGGGCTGGTGCGCCCGCCGGGGTGTGGCGCCCGGACTGCCGCGCCCCAGCCTTTGAGGCACCGCTCCCACGCGGCGTAGATACCACTCGAATACCACAGGAAGCGTCGCAGTGGTAATCGAACGTGACTGTTCCTGGCGGATCCGCCACTGCTCGACAGCGCCCGCGCATCGCACGTGACCTTTCTCGACTGGAACGGGGCTTGCTCCCCTGCCATGCGTCGACCACGTTCAGCCCGGAGCTTCGTCCCATGCGCCCTCGTATGACGCGCTGCAGGAACCCCTCGCCACGGGCGCGTTTCGTCGTCAGCCTTGCCGACCCTCCTGGGGCGATCAGAAGCTTTTACCGACACGCTTTCAAGCCCGCGCGCTGACATGGCCGCCGCCGACCCCGCCTTCCCGCTCGATCGCTCCGGCGTGCGCGCCAGCCGGAACCGCGAATCGCTGGCGGCCGGCACGCGGCTGGACGATTTCGAGATCCTGCGCACCATCGGCAGCGGCGGCTTCGGCACCGTCTACCTCGCACACGACCGCGCGCTCGACCGCCAGGTGGCGATCAAGGAGTACCTGCCGGCGCAACTCGCCTTCCGCGCCCGCGGCCTGCAAGTCGCCGTGCGCTCGCCGGAGCTGGCGGCCTCCTACGTCGCCGGGCTGAAGTCGTTCGTCAACGAAGCCCGGATCCTCGCGCGCTTCAGCCATCCGGCGGTCGTCAAGGTGCATCGCTTCTGGGAGGCGAACGGCACCGCCTACATGGTGATGCCCTACGTGCAGGGGCCGACGCTGCGCGAGCTGCGCCGCTCGATGAAGGCGCCGCCCACGGAGGCGTGGTTGCGCTCGGTGCTCGACCCGCTGCTCGACGCGCTCGCGATGCTGCATGCCGAAGGCATCTACCACCGCGACATCGCACCCGACAACGTGCTGCTGCCCACCTTGCACGACCCGGTGCTGCTCGACTTCGGCGCCGCGCGGCGCGTCATCGGCGACCGCTCGCAGACCTTCACCGCCGTGCTCAAGCCGAGCTTCGCGCCGATCGAGCAATACGCCGAGGCGAACGCGCTGCGCCAGGGCCCGTGGACCGACCTGTACGCGCTGGGCGCCGTGATCGTCTACATGCTGAAGGCGAAGCCGCCGCCGCCGTCCACCGTGCGCGCGGTGCTCGACGAGATGACGCCGCTCACCTACTGCCCGCCGCCGGACGTGTCGGCCACGTTCCTGTCCGCCGTGCAATGGGCGCTGGCGGTGCGCCCGCAGGAGCGGCCGCAAAGCGTGCACGCGTTCTGCGACGCCTTG
>CAJPFZ010000618.1 GCA_905339355.1 Burkholderiaceae bacterium | reverse complement strand
TCGCCACACAAAGGATCCCCGCCTGCGCACCCGCGCCCAGATGGTCTTGCTCGCGGCTGAACAGCAGCGCAAGGCACCTGAGATCGCGATCATTGTGCGGGAGAGCGAGGTGACCGTCCAACGCTGGCTGAAACGGTATCTGGCCGAAGGCGCAGCAGGACTGAAAGATGCCCCACGTCCTGGTCGTGCGGCGACGGTCACGCCGCGGTATCGTGCTGAATTATTAGCGACGGTTCGCCGCCGCCCACGGAGTCTGGATCTCCCATACTCCCTTTGGACCTTGCAACGGTTGGCCGATGATCTGGCTGAAAAGACCGGCTTGCGGGTGTCCGACGAAACGGTGCGCCAAGAGTTGAAAAAGGCAGGGATTGTGCTGAGTCGTCCGCAACACAAGATCAGCAGTCCCGATCCGGACTATCAGGTCAAAAAAAGACGATTGAAGACGCCCGTGACCACCTCAAGCCGGGCGATGTCTTCTACTATGCGGACGAATTCAATGTCAGTTGGCTCCCGACGTTGAAGGCGATGTGGAGTCCGCAAGGTCAACAAGTCATGAGCCCGACGCCTGGTCAGCCCAAGAAGCACTATGGCTTAGGGGCCGTCAACTATCACACGGGTGAAACGGTCGTCTTGTTCAAGCGACGCAAGCGGCGACGCGAAGTCGCCGAACTACTGCAAGCCTTGGTTGATCAACATCCGACCGGCATGATCTATGTCGCGTGGGATAATGCCGGCACCCATCAAGACGATGAAGTCGAAGCCGTGGTGCGTGGCGCCGCAGGCCGGTTGGTCCTGTTGTATTTGCCCACCGATAGTCCGTGGCTGAATCCGATTGAAATGCTCTGGCGTCACTTCCGTCGAGAAGTGACCCATGGCGAACTCTTTGAAACGGTCGAGGCTTTGCTCCAAGCCAGTCGCGTTTTCTTTGAACGGTGTAATCAGCACTTGGCGCAAGTGCTTTCGATCATCGGGTCTCATGCTACAGAAGTTTCTTGATTGCACTTAG
>CAJPFZ010000617.1 GCA_905339355.1 Burkholderiaceae bacterium | reverse complement strand
CGATTTCCAGCCGATCAAGCTGCGCCAGCGTGTGGCGATCAACATGGAAAACCGCAGCACGCGCACGCAGATGATCGGCCAGGACGTTGCGATGCCGGTGGCGCTCGCGCCCACCGGGCTCACCGGCATGCAGCACGCCGATGGCGAGATCCTCGCGGCCCGCGCGGCCGAGGCTTTCGGCGTGCCGTTCACGCTGTCGACGATGAGCATCTGCTCGATCGAGGACATCGCTGCGCACACCAAGGCACCGTTCTGGTTCCAGCTCTACGTGATGAAGGACCGCGACTTCATCGAGCGCCTGATCGACCGCGCGAAGGCGGCGAACTGCAGCGCGCTGATGCTGACGCTGGACCTGCAGATCCTCGGCCAGCGCCACAAGGACATCAAAAACGGCCTGTCGGCGCCGCCCAAGCCGACCATCGCCAACCTCATCAACCTCGCCACCAAGCCGCGCTGGTGCCTGGGCATGCTGGGCACGCGTCGGCGCCAGTTCGGCAACATCGTCGGCCACGTCAAGGGGGTGGCCGACATGTCGTCGCTGGGCGCGTGGACGCTGACGCAGTTCGACCCCGCGCTCAACTGGGGCGACGTCGAGTGGATCAAGAAGCGCTGGGGCGGCAAGCTGATCCTGAAGGGAATCATGGACGCCGAAGACGCGAGGCTCGCCGCCGACAGCGGTGCCGACGCGCTGATCGTCTCCAACCACGGCGGGCGCCAGCTCGACGGCGCGCCGTCGTCGATCGCCGCGCTGCCGGGCATCGTCGACGCGGTCGGCCCGCGCATCGAGGTCTGGATGGACGGCGGCATCCGCTCGGGGCAGGACGTGCTGAAGGCGGTGGCGCTGGGGGCGCGCGGCACGCTGATCGGCCGCGCCTTCCTCTACGGGCTCGGTGCGCTCGGCGAAGAAGGCGTCACGCGCTGCCTGCAGATCATCCACAACGAACTCGATCTGACGATGGCGTTCTGCGGCCGCACCGACATCCGCCAAGTCGACCGCAGCATCCTGCTGCCGGGC
>CAJPFZ010000616.1 GCA_905339355.1 Burkholderiaceae bacterium | reverse complement strand
GCCAGGCGCTGGTCGGAACTGCTCGGCGGCGCGCAGATCTACCTCAAGCGCGAGGACCTCAACCACACCGGTGCGCACAAGATCAACAACTGCATTGGCCAGGCCATGCTGGCGCGCCGTATGGGCAAGCCGCGCGTCATTGCCGAGACGGGCGCGGGACAACACGGCGTGGCCACCGCCACCGTCGCCGCGCGCTACGGCATGGAATGCGTGGTCTACATGGGTTCGGAAGACGTCAAGCGCCAGGCCGCCAACGTCTATCGCATGAAGCTGCTGGGCGCCAGCGTGGTGCCGGTTGAGTCCGGCTCGAAGACGCTGAAGGATGCCCTCAACGAGGCCATGCGCGACTGGGTGACTAACGTCGGCAACACCTTCTACATCATCGGCACGGTGGCCGGTCCGCATCCCTATCCGATGATGGTGCGCGACTTCCAGGCGGTTATCGGCGAGGAATGCCGCATGCAGATGCCAGAGCTGGCGGGGCGCCAGCCGGACTACGTCATCGCCTGCGTCGGCGGCGGCTCCAACGCCATGGGCATCTTCTACGATTACATCCCGGAGAAGACGGTGAAGCTGGTCGGCGTCGAGGCGGCCGGTTACGGCCTGGACAGTGGACATCATTCCGCCTCGCTCATCGCCGGCCGGCCCGGTGTGCTGCACGGCAACCGC
This sequence comes from Burkholderiaceae bacterium, assembly GCA_905339355.1. GTDB lineage: Bacteria > Pseudomonadota > Gammaproteobacteria > Burkholderiales > Burkholderiaceae_C > Albitalea. Next base: position 1,618 of record CAJPFZ010000616.1, on the reverse strand, counting down.
ACCTACCTGCTGCAGGACGAGAACGGCCAGATCGTCGAGACGCACTCGATCTCCGCCGGCCTCGACTATCCCGGCGTCGGCCCAGAGCACGCCTGGCTGAAAGACATCCATCGTGCCGAATACGTCGCGGTGACCGATGAAGCGGCGCTGGCCGCCTTCCATGCGCTGTGCCGCTACGAGGGCATCATCCCGGCGTTGGAGTCCTCGCATGCGCTGGCCTATGCCGCCAGGCTGGCGCCGACACTGCCGAAGGACAAGCTTCTGCTGGTTAACCTCTCCGGCCGCGGCGACAAGGACATGCACACCGTGGCGGAGAAATCGGGAATCCAGTTCTGATGTCGCGCATCAAGACTCTCTTCGAGAAGTTCGCCGGGCAGGGACGCAAGGCCCTGATCCCCTTCATCACCGCCGGCGACCCAGATCCTGCCTTGACCCTGCCGCTGATGCGCGCACTGGTGGCCGGCGGCGCCGACATCATCGAGCTGGGCGTGCCCTTCTCCGATCCGATGGCGGACGGACCGACCATCCAGCGCGCCTCCGAACGGGCACTCAAGCACGGCATGTCGCTGCGCCAGGTGCTGGCCATCGTGCGCGAATTCCGCGCCGGCGACATCGCGACACCGCTGGTGCTGATGGGCTATGCCAACCCGATCGAGGCGATGGGGGTCGGCGCCTTCGCTGCCGAGGCGAAGCAGGCCGGAGTTGACGGCGTGCTGGTGGTCGATTACCCGCCCGAGGAATGCGTCGACTTCGCGGCGAAGCTCAAGGCGGCCGGCATCGATCCGATCTTTCTGTTGGCGCCCACCTCGACGGACGAACGCTTCCGCCAGGTGGCCGATGTGGGCAGCGGCTACATTTATTATGTTTCGCTGAAGGGCGTCACCGGCGCCGGCCATCTTGACCTGGACGAGGTGGCGCGGCGCATTCCGGCCATTCGCCAGAAGGTCGGCATGCCGGTCGGCGTCGGCTTCGGCATCCGCGATGCGGAAAGTGCGCGGCGCATCGCCGCCGTGGCCGATGCTGTGGTGATCGGCAGCCGCCTCATCGAGGAGATCGAAAACAGCCCGCGCGAGCAGGCGGCCGCCAATGTCACGACCTTTCTGCGCGGCATCCGCAATGCGCTGGACGGGCTGGCCGTTTCCAGGGAGGCGTCATGAGCTGGCTGCAGAAGCTGCTTCCGCCGAAGATCAAGCGCGCCGAAGGCGTAAAGAAATCGATACCCGAAGGCCTCTGGTGCAAATGCCCGAGTTGCGAAGCCACCCTCTACAGTTCGGACCTCGAGAAAAACCTCAACGTCTGTCCCAAGTGCGGCCATCACCATCGCCTGCGCGCCCGCGCCCGGCTCGACCTGCTGCTGGATGCGGAAGGCCGCTTCGAGATCGGCGCGGAGGTGCTGCCGGTCGACCCGCTGAAGTTCAAGGACAGCAAGCGCTATGCCGAGCGGCTCAACGCCGCCGCGGACGAGACGGAAGAGGGTGATGCGCTGGTGGTGATGCAGGGCGCGGTGAAGACCCTGCCGGTGGTGATCGCCGCCTTCGAATTCGATTTCATGGGCGGCTCGATGGGCTCGGTGGTCGGCGAGCGCTTCGTGCGCGGCGTGCGCGTGGCGGTCGAGCAG
>CAJPFZ010000615.1 GCA_905339355.1 Burkholderiaceae bacterium | reverse complement strand
CAGCGGCGGGCTTCGTCCACGGGCCAGGGGGTGTCCGACTGGGGGAAGGTCACCAGCACTTCCTCGGTGCCGTAGGCGATGCGCACGACGTTCGAACTCATGATGAGGGTTCTCCTGAGGGAAAGTGTCAGTCTACGGCTGTGGGGGTTTGGGGCTGCTGATCTGGCGCAGAGTTGACGCGGAGGCATTCGACAGTCAGGCCGAACGGGGGTCTTGGTATGCGACGCAGCCCCGCCGGAGCCAGCCTCAGCCCCCATCCCCACCCGGCTGACGCGCCACCAGATGAAGCATCGTCGCGAGCGTGATCGAGCGGAAGGTCGCCTTCGCCGTTTCGTCGATCTCCGACAGCACGCTGTCGAGGGCGCGGTCGACGGCGCCGGCCGAGGCGGCGTCTCGCTTTGGCGTGGCAACAGGCGAGAAGTCTTCGAACAACTGGATCACGTCCATCAACGTCAGCCGTCGGGCGTTGGCGACGAAGCGGTAGCCGCCGCCCACGCCGCGTACCGATTCGACGATACCGGCGTGCGCGAGTTCGGCCAGCACTTTGGCGAGGTGGTGCGGCGAGACCTCGTACTTCTGCGCGATCTCGGCCGCCGGGATGTGGCGGTCCGGCTGGCTCGCGAACTCGATCACGCTGTACAGCGCCAGGGTCGTGTTGACCTGCAGCCTCATGCGTGGCCTTCGGGCAGCAAATCCATCTCCAGCGGAATGAGCGGCGCGGCCATCATTCCCTGGCTGCGGAAGAACGAGAGGATCAGCGTGTTGTCGCGCGCCAGCAGCGTGCGCAGCTTGCTCACGCCGGCACGCCGGAACTTGCTGCTCAGCGCCACCAGCAGCCGCGTGGCCACGCCCGACTGGCGCGCGTCGGGGCGGATGTCGATGGCAAACACCCAGCCGCACGGCGGCGAGCCGAATTCCCAGTCGCGCACTTCGCCGATCAGGAAACCCACCACGCTGCCGCCCGACTCTGCAACGAGAAAGTGGCGCTGTTCGCCACGCGCCGCCACGCCGTAGCGGCGGTACACACGCTGCCAGTAATTGCGCTTCTCGATACCTGTCACGGTCGCGTCGATGGCGATCACTTCGTCGAGATCGGCGCGGCGCACCGCCCGCACCGTCACCTCGTCTGTGCCCGGTGCGGCGCGAGAGGCTGCGCGCTTACCCGAAGACGCTCGCTTATAGGTAGAAGTCTTGGTCAAAAGCTTGAACTAGATCAAAAGCAATAAACGCATTCCGGTACCAGAATCCGGTCACTTCCCGGAATTCTAGCTGTGCGACGACGCGGCAGGCCGGCGCGGTAGGTTCATCTGACCAAGGAGACATGCAATGAGGCAGATTACCAACGGGCGCGCGTCGGCACGACGCTTTGCCCTGGCGGCGCTGGCAGCGGCCGGCGCGTTTTTCACGGGCACGGCCGCGGCTCAGGAAGCGATCCGCATCGGCGCCTTCCTGTCGGTCACCGGTCCGGCGGCGTTCCTCGGCGACCCCGAGCTCAAGACGCTGGAGCTGTACGTCGATCGCTTCAATGCCGAGGGCGGCGTGCTCGGCCGCAAGCTGCAGCTCGTCGCCTACGACGACGGCGGCGACGCCGAGAAGGCTCGCACCTTCGCCAAGCGCCTGATCGAGCAGGACAAGGTCGACATCATCGTCGGCGGCTCCACCACCGGCACCACGATGGCCGCGGTGCCGCTCGCCGAGCAGGCCGGCACGCCGTTCGTCTCGCTGGCCGGTGCGGTGGTGATCGTCGAGCCGGTGAAGAAGTGGGTCTTCAAGACGCCGCACACCGACCGCATGGCCTGCGAGAAGATCTTCGTCGACATGCAGTCGCGCAAGCTCGCGAAGGCGGCATTGATCTCGGGCAGCGGCGGCTTCGACAAGTCGATGCGCGCCGAGTGCCTGAAGGTGGCGCCCAAGTACGCGATCGAAGTGGTCGCCGACGAGACCTACGGCGCGACCGATACCGACATGACCGCGCAGCTCACCAAGATCAAGGGCAGCGGTGCGCAGGCGGTGCTCAACGCCGGCTTCGGCCAGGGCCCGGCGATCGTCACGCGCAACTACCGGCAGGTCGGCCTCGCGCTGCCGCTGTACCAGTCGCACGGCGTCGCATCGCGCGAGTACATCAAGCTCTCGGGCCCCGCGGCCGAAGGCGTGCGGCTGCCGGCAGCCGCGCTGCTCGTCTCCGAGCTGCTGGCCGGCGAAGACCCGCAGAAGCCGGTGGTCGTGAACTATCGCAAGGGCTACGAAGACAAGTTCAAGGCCGACGTGTCGACCTTCGGCGGGCATGCGTACGACGGGCTCATGCTGGCGGTGCAGGCGATCAAGAAGGCCGGCTCCACCGACAAGGCCAAGGTGCGCGACGCGCTCGAGGCGACCAAGAACTACGTGGGCACCGGCGGCGTGGTCAACATGTCGGCCACCGACCACATGGGCCTGGATCTCACCGCATTCCGCATGCTCGAGATCAAGGACGGGAACTGGTCGCTGGTCAAGTAGTGCGGCGCAGCGCCTGCCATGACTTCCGCCTGGCTCCAGTTCGTTGCCAGCGGTTTGACCGCGGGGGCGATCTACGCGCTCGTCGCCCTCGGCTTTTCGATCATCTACAACGCCAGTGGCGCGATCAACTTCGCGCAGGGCGAGTTCGTGATGATCGGCGGCATGAGCGCCGTCACCCTGCTCGGCGCGGGCCTGCCGCTCGCGGCGGCCGTGCCGCTCGCGGTGGTGGTCGCCGTGCTCGTCGCGCTGCTGATTGAAAAGCTCGCCATCGAGCCGGCGCGCCATGCCGGCACCGTCACGCTGATCATCATCACGATCGGCGTGTCGCTGTTCCTGCGCGGCCTCGCGCAACTGGTGTGGGACAAAGGCGTGCACCGCCTGCCGGCCTTCTCGAGCGAGCAGCCGATCGCGCTGTTCGGCGCCACGGTGATGCCGCAAAGCCTCTGGGTACTCGGCGGCGCTGCGCTTGCGGTGGCGGCCCTGAGCGCCTTCTACGGCCGCACGCTGCTCGGCAAGGCGATGCTCGCCACCTCGTACAACCGGCTGGCCGCGCAGCTCGTGGGCATCAACACGCGCGGCGTGCTGTTCGCGAGCTTCGGCCTCGCCGCAGCCCTCGGCGCGCTCGGCGGGGTGCTGATTGCGCCGATCGCCTTCACCTCGTACGACACCGGCATCATGCTCGGCCTGAAGGGCTTTGCCGCCGCGATGCTGGGCGGCCTCGGCAGCTTCGGCGGCGCGGTGCTCGGCGGCCTCGTGCTCGGCCTGCTCGAAGGGCTGGGCGCGGGTTTCGTCTCGTCGGCCTACAAGGACGCGATCGCCTTCGTCGTGATCCTGGTGGTGCTGTTCGCGATGCCTGGAGGACTGCTCGGTGCGCGCCGCAGCGATCGTGTCTGAGCCGGCACGCGACGTGGCCGATGCCGGCGCCGTGCAGCCGTGCAGCGAGCTGCCTGTGTCCGCCGCTGCCAACGCGGAGTTCGTATCGCCGCGTGCCGCGCGCCATTGGGCTGCCCGGCCGCGCAGCGGCGGCATGGCGGTGCTGGCGCTCGTCATGGTGGTGGCGCCGCTCTTCATGGCCAACAACTACGCCTACGACGTGGCGATCCAGGTGGCGCTCAACGCCACCGTGTGCGTGGGCCTGAACCTGCTGATCGGCTACGCCGGGCAGATCAGCCTCGGCCATGCCGGCTTCTTCGCGCTCGGCGGGTACGCCAGCGCGATCATCGCCACGCGCTACGGCTGGCCCGTGTGGCTCACGATTCCCACGGCCTGCGCCTTGGTCGGCATGCTCGCCTTCGTCATCGGCCGGCCGACGCTGCGGCTGAAGGGCCACACGCTCGCGATGGCCACGCTCGGCCTCGGCATCATCGTGTCGATCGTGCTGACCACCGAAGACGGCCTGACCGGCGGACCCGACGGCATGTCGGTGCCGCCGCTCGCGCTGTTCGGCTGGGTCGTGCAAGGCGAGCGCGCCTGGTATTGGATGAGCACCGGCGTGCTGCTGCTCGCGGTGTGGCTGGCGCTGAACCTGATCGAATCGCCGAGCGGGCGCGCGCTGCGCGCACTGCACGGCTCCGAGATCGCGGCCGAGACGCTGGGCATCGCGAGCGGGCGCCACAAGCTGCAGGTGTTCGTGCTCTCCGCGCTGTTCGCTGCCTTCGCCGGCGCGCTCACGGCGCACTACTCGGGCTTCATCACGCCGGCCAAGGCCTCGTTCATGCATTCGGTCGAGCTTGTCATCATGGTCGTGTTCGGCGGCATGGCCTCGGTCTTCGGCGCGGTGGTCGGCGCCGTGGTGCTGACGACGCTGCCGCAGCTGCTCACGGTGCTGAAGGACTACGAGATGATGGTCTTCGGCGCCGTGCTCGTCGCGACCATGGTGTTCTTCCCTCTGGGCATCGTGCCGACGATCGCCCGCTGGTGGGAGCGGAGACGGTCATGACGCTGCTCACCGTCCAATCGCTTTCCAAGTCCTTTGGCGGCGTGCGCGCGATCGAGGGCATCGACCTGAACATCGAGCGCGGCACGGTTCATTCGATCATCGGCCCCAACGGCGCAGGCAAGACCACGCTCATCAACATGCTGAGCGGCGTCTACGCGAGCGACGGCGGCAGCATCCGGCTCGACGGCGTGGAGCTCTCCGGCCGGCCGGTGCATCGCTTCGCCGCCGCCGGCATCGGCCGCACCTTCCAGAACCTGCAGGTGTTCTTCAACATGACGGCGGTCGAGAACGTGATGACCGGCCGCCACCTGCGCGAGCGCTGCTCGATGCTGGCGGCGCTGCTGCGCACGCCGTCGCTGGTGCGCGCCGAGCGGGCCTGCCGCGACGCCGCACGCCGGCTGCTGCAGCTCGTGGGCCTCACCGGCTACGAAGACACGCCCGCCGACGCAATGCCCTACGGCGCCCTCAAGCGGCTCGAGATCGCCCGCGCGCTCGGCGCCGAGCCGCAGCTGCTGCTGCTCGACGAGCCGGCGGCCGGCCTCAACGCGACGGAGGCGCACGAGATCGATGCGCTGATCAAGCGGCTCGCGGCGAGCGGCACCACCGTCGTGCTGGTCGAGCACAACATGCGGCTCGTGATGGGCGTCTCGGACCGCGTGTTCGTGATGGACCACGGCCGCAAGCTCGCCGAAGGCACCCCCGACGAGGTCGGGCGCGATGCGCGCGTGATCGAGGCCTATCTCGGCACCGATCACCACGCTGCGGCCGCGGCGGCACCCTCCATCGGAGCCGGCGATGCTCGAGGTTGAACGCCTGAACAGCCGCTACGGCCGCATCCCCGCGCTGGCCGAGGTGAG
>CAJPFZ010000614.1 GCA_905339355.1 Burkholderiaceae bacterium | reverse complement strand
GCAGCGCCGCCCTTCGTGCAGCTGCGTGAACTGGAAGCGGCCAGCCTGGCGCTGGAGCGCGATGAGGACAACACCTCGGCGGCGGGCGACGGCTGGCTGCGCATGCTGATCGCGCCCGGCGGCTCGCTCGGCGGTGCGCGGCCCAAGGCCAGCGTGGTCGATCCGCAGGGCGAGTTGTGGATCGCCAAGTTTCCGAGCGTGCGCGACGAGCACGACGTGGGCGCATGGGAACTGACGTTGCAGACCCTGGCGAGGGGCTGCGGCCTTGCCGTACCGCAAAGCCTTGCACGCAAGTTCGCGAGCCCGCATCACACCTTCCTCGTGAAGCGATTCGACCGTACGCCGAAGGGCAGGCTTCACTTCGCTTCGGCGATGACGCTCACCGGCCGGCTGGACGGCGATGATGCGTCCACAGGTGCAAGCTATCTGGAGATCGCCCGCGTGCTGATCGACCACGGCGCGCGCACCGTCGCTGATCTGCGCGAGCTGTGGTCGCGCATCGTATTCAACATGCTCGTCTCCAATGCCGACGATCACCTGCGCAACCACGGCTTCATCCTGGTGCCCGGCAAGGGCTGGCGCCTGTCCGACGCCTACGACATGAACCCCATGCCCGAGTCACAGGGCCTGAAGCTCAACGTCAGCCAAGCCGAGAACGCGATGGACCTCGATCTGGCGCGTTCGGTGGCACCGTACTTCCGAGTATCGAAGAAGCTTGCCGACGAGATCGTCGAGCGCAGCCGTGCCGTGGTGAAGCAGTGGCCCAAGATCGCTGGCAGCCTGCGAGTCGGCGCTCGAGAGCAGGAGCGAATGGCTGCCGCATTTCGGCTCGCCGGTTGATCATGGGGCGTGATCGACCGGCGGCTTGCCGTGCGCGTCTGTCTGAGCGTCAGAAGAAGCCGAGCTTGTTCGGGCTGTAGCTCACCAGCAGGTTCTTCGTCTGCTGGTAGTGGTCGAGCATCATCTTGTGCGTCTCGCGGCCGATGCCCGACTCCTTGTAGCCGCCGAAGGTCGCATGCGCGGGGTAGGCGTGGTAGCAGTTGGTCCACACGCGGCCGGCCTTGATCGCGCGGCCCATGCGGTAGGCGCGGCTGCCGTCGCGGGTCCACACGCCGGCGCCCAGGCCGTACGGCGTGTCGTTGGCGATCGCGAGCGCCTCGGCTTCGTTCTTGAAGGTCGTCACCGCCAGCACCGGGCCGAAGATTTCCTCGCGGAAGATGCGCATGTTGTTGTGGCCCTTGAACAGCGTCGGCTGGATGTAGTAGCCGCCTGCAAGATCACCGCCCAGCTCGGCACGCCCGCCGCCCACCAGGCACTGCGCGCCTTCGGCGCGGCCGAGTTCCAGGTAAGACATGATCTTGTCCATCTGCAACGCGGAGGCCTGCGCGCCCATCATCGTGTCGGTGTCGAGCGGGTTGCCCTGCTTGATCGCCTTCACGCGTTC
>CAJPFZ010000613.1 GCA_905339355.1 Burkholderiaceae bacterium | reverse complement strand
TCGGCGATCTCGTCCGGCTTGATCAGCCGGCCGAGCTGCGTGTAGGGCAGGATGTTGCGGGTGACGTAGTCTTCGCCCATCGAGCGGACCATCGGCGTGTCGGTGAAGCCCGGGTGGATGACCCCGCAGCGAACGCCGTGGTACATCGCCTCCTTCATGATCGTCGCGGCGGCACCTTCGAGGCCGGCCTTGGTGCTCGCGTAGGAGATCTGCCCGCGGTTGCCCTGCGACGAGATCGAGCCGATGAACACCACCGAGCCCTGCATGCCTTCGTCGGGCGTCCATCGCTTCAGGCCCTGGGCGGCGCGGTTCTCGGCGAGGCGACCGATCATCTCCAGCGCCCAGTACACCGGCGCGATGAGGTTCACGTCGACGACCAGCTTGAACTGCTCGAGCGGATAGATGCGAGCCTTGCCCGTCTCCTTGTCGATGCGTATTGCCAGGTCGTCGCGCGTGATGCCGGCGGCAGGCACGCACAGCGTCACCGCACCGTACTGGCGGCTGATCGCATCGAAGACCGAGGCGCGAAACTTCTCGTCGGTGGTGTTGCCCTGGAACGGGATCGCGACCACTCGTCCCGCTTCGGCGTTGAGTTTCTCGGCCACGTCCTCGACCGCTTCGCTCACGTCGACCAGCGCCACCGCGGCCACCCCGCGGCGCGCCATCGCAGCTGCAACCGCGCGGCCGATGCCGCTCGCCCCGCCAGTGATGACGGCCACTCTGTTCGTGAATTCCATCCAGCATCCCCCCGCGCTTTGCTGCGCAGCAGCATCTTAGTCCTCGTCCGCCCTGCCGGCCGTCGCGATGCCCCAGATGCTGCACACCGGTGCGATCGGCGTTAAAAAGTGGACGTACGGTGCGCGGACTGCGCGTCGCGGCACCGACAGGAGAACCCGATGAAACTCGAGCCATACCTGCGCGTGGACGAAACGGCCTTTTCAGCCTCCAGCGCCGACATCACGCAGCTGCTGGGCGAGCCGCGGCGCAAAGGCCGCAACGACGTGGGGCTCAACGAACTCGACTACGGTGACGTCGTCTATCGCTTCCAGGACGGCGGGCGGCTCGAAGAGATCACGACGCAGGCACCCATCGTGAGCTTCGGAACCGTGTCGGTGCCCTTCGGCACGCTCGCGGCGTTCGTCAGAGTGCACGACGGCGCTGCGTTCGAGCGAGCCGGCTTCCTCGTGAGCCCCAGGTTCGGTCTGGCGTTCGACCCGGAAGACCCGTGCTGGGTCACCGCCATCGCCGAGCACTGCGTGAGTTCATGGAAGGCCCTCTGAGGCGGCGGAAGGTCTGAAGCATGCGATAGCCGCCACTTACCCGCAGTTCGGGGGCAGGTGATGGCGCCGCCGGTTGATAGGATCGCTTCAGACGAAACGGCCGCACCCACGCGGCGAAATCTGCACGCCGCGGTGGTCGGCTGCCGACACGGAAGGCTGTACACGATGAAGGCAAAGTGGATCGTCCGGCTGGGACAGCACGAATGGGCTCGTCACACACGCGCCGAAGACGCCGGCGACGCGCTGTGCCTGCTTGGCAGCGTGCAGCGAGGCGCCCAGATCGGCGCGCTGGCCGTGGACCACGAGGGCGCCTACTTCCAGGTCAACGGAGAGTACATCTCGCCATTGAACAAGCGCCTGATCGGCAAGGCCGTATCGGCCGCAAAGGGCCGCGCACCGGCGCGAAGCACGCCCGCGCCGCAACGCAGCACATCAGCCCCGGTCGTGACAGTGCGGCGCAGGCGAGTGGCCGTCGATTCGATCCGCAATACCTGAGGCGGCCGAAGCGATCCGCAGAGCGACGCCGAGCGCGCGCGTCACGTCGCGGGTCGATCAACACGTCAGCGACGCGCGATGTCGCGCCGTTTCGGCCACGTCCGGTGCGGCTCAGTGCTCGCCCAGGCACTTCACGCGGACATTGAAGGGCATGAACATGCCCGCGGGGTTCTCGCGATACAGCCAGATGTGCAACTCGTAGTGCGGCTCGAATCCGTGGGCCTCGTCGACCGCCGTCAGCGGGTTGTCGATGACCTGGTAGTACTGGTTGCCATGGAACTCGGGCCGCGTCACGTGGCCCGCGGCGTGCCATGCCTGCGCGAAGACCATGTTCTCCACTGCCACCAACTCGTGGCGGCCCTGAGCCTGCGGCTCGTACACCAGCACCGTGGGGCGCGTGAAGTCAGTATTCGTGCCAACGCCATTCACGCGGGGCGACACGGCCGTGATGCCCAGCAGGTCCGGGCGGACGAGATGGATCCCCATCGCGCCGAGCTGTCGGGGCTCGCCCTCCGCGTGCGCGTCGACGCAATGTCCCGGCGGCGGAATCACATAGCCCTCCGAGAGCGCCACGTTGATGTCGCGAAAACGCTGGGTCGCCTGGCGGATGCGAGCGAGCTCGCTGGACATGTCGCTGGCCTGGGCGTTCGTGGTGACGCCGCCGCAAAGCAAGGCGATGCCGGCAAGCAGGTTCAGTGAGTGACGAGTGAACATGGAAGCTCCTGGAAGGGTGAGTGAATGACGAGGCAGAGTGTTCCGGGCCAGCCGCGAGCCGCCATCGCCCATAGGGGCCAGCGGCCCGGCTTCCGGCGGGCCATGAAGCGCGGGCCATGTCGGCGCGCAGTGCGCAGGTGCGGGGTGCGCCCAAAGGCATGGCCCCCGGGCGCTGGGGAACCCTAAAATTCACGCTCCGCCCGCCACCGCGAAAGCAGCCCCTGACAGCCGAGCCCACCGCCCTGCCCATCGCCGCGGGCCTCGCGCAAACGAAGTTCCGCGTACCGCGACTGCGTCGCGATGTGGTGCGTCGCGATGCCTTGCTGGCCCAACTGCGCCAGCTCACCCTCAACCACCCGGTGACACTGATCTGCGCGCCGGCGGGATCGGGCAAGACCACCTTGATGGTCCAGCTCGCCACCCAAGAGGTGCCGGGGGAACTGGCGGTCTGGGTGGCGCTGGACGACAGCGACAACGACCCGCCGCGCCTGCTGGCAACGCTCGTGCAGTCGCTGCTGCCACTTGACCTGGCCTGGGACATGGACCCGCACGCACTGGTGGCCAATGTCACCGGCAGCGGTCCCGAGGCACGCGCCGTGCTGGCTGGCATCGTCAACGCACTGTGCACGGTGTCGGCGACGCGCGTGCTCTGGGTGCTCGACGACCTGCACCGCATCGTCGACACCGGCACCGTCGGCCTGCTCGATTCGCTGATCGAGCGGCTGCCGGAGCACGTGGCACTGGTGCTGGGCTCGCGCACCGAGCCGGCCTTGCCGCTCGCCCGGCTGCGCGTCCAGGGCGAGCTGGGCGAGATCGACGCGACGCCCCTGTGTTTCGACGAACCCACGGTGAACGCGCTGGTGCAGCAGCGCTGGGGCAATGCGCCGGGACGTGATGTCGTCAGAGACACGCTGCAGCGCACCGGCGGCTGGGCGGTGGGCGTCAACCTCCTGCTGGCCTCCGGCGCCGGCCAGCCCCCCGGCCGGGTGGCGCTGCGGCACGGCGCGCCGCGCCGCGCCCTGTTCGACTTCCTGGCTCAGGAAGTGCTCGACGAATTGCCGCCGGCGCTGCGCGATTTCGCCGTCGACTGCGCCGTGCTGCCCGAGCTCAATCCGGCGCTGTGCCAGGCGGTCACGCGGCGCAGCGACAGCCGCGATGCGCTCGACGCGCTGCTGCGCCGAAACCTGTTCCTGAGCGTGGTCGAAGAGAGCCAGCCGGTGCTGCGCTTCCACGACCTGTTTCGCGACTTCCTGTTGGCGCAGCTGGCACACAAGCCAGCGGACCACGTGCGCCTCCTGCACGAGCGCGCTGCAGCGGCCGAACCGCTGCCCGAGCGCGCGATCCGCCACTGGCTGGAGGCCGGTCGCTGGATCGAAGCCACGGACCTGATCGTGCGCCATGGGCTGCGCCTGGCGGGCGAAGGCGCATATGCCACGCTCGAGCGCTGGATCGAACGGCTGCCGGCCGAAGTCGTGGCAGCCGATCCGCGACTCGCCCTGCTGCGCACCGAATGCGCATGGTCGCGCTGGGACTGGGAGCAGGTGCTGTTGCATGCCGGACCGGCCGCGGAGGGGCTGGCGCAGTCCGGCGATCTGCCCGGCCAGTTGCGGGCCCAGTTGCTGCTGGCCGCCGCTCTCGGTGCGCTGGGTCATCTGAAAGAACGCGAGACGCTGACCGAACGCAGCCTGCGCCTGGATCTGCCTGCCAGTGATGCAGCGCAGTTCCACCTGCAGCGCGCCTGGAGCGATTTCTCACTCGGCCACTGCGAGCAGGTCGGCAAGCACCTGGCCACGATGAACGCGCTGGTGGCAGAGGACCCTGCGTCGTATGCGCCGCAGGTTGCACCCACCATCAACTGCCACTTCGGCGGCCTGCCTGGCGTCACGGAGGCCTACCTTCGCTTCGCGGCGCTTTGCGACTCGGTGCCCAAGCCGGCCGCGATGCCATGGCATTCGACCCCGGTCGTGCTCGGTGCCTGGGCAGCCCTTTGGCAGGGGCGCCGAGCTGGCGCTACGCAAGCGCTGCAACGCGCTGAGTTGATCCAGCATCGCTTCGGCAAGGTGCGCTACGTGCTGCTCGACGCGACCCACCTGCAGGCGCTGCTGCTGGCAGCCACCGGCGACTTCGGCACCGCGCGCCAGGTTCTCGAGGCCTTGCTGGCAGACCTCGCCTCCAGCGATGCCGCGGGTCTGCGCCGCGTGTGGGAACGGCCTTACCGCAGCGTGCTGGCACGCACGCTCTGGATGGCGCAAGATGGTCCAGGCTTAGCCGCCCAGGCCACCCGCCTCGAGGGGCCGTTGCGACTGCGCGAATGGCCGCTGACCATGGGCGCTGTGGACAGCGTGCGCGGCCAGGCCGCCCTGCTGGCGGGTGACCTCGACGCTGCCCAGGATCTGCTGGAGTCGGCGGTCGCTCGACACGCCCGCTATCCGGCCCCGGCGTTCTATGCCGACCCGCGGGTGGCGCTCGCGGCGCTTCACCTGCGGCGCAACGATCCTGCCCGCGCATGGTCCCGGGTCGCGCCCGTGCTGCACGAAGTCATGCGCGACGGCACGGCCGGGCGCTTGCTGCTCGAACCGGCCGCACTCGTCGAGCGCCTGCTGGGCCTGTGCCCGGCCGGGACGCCCGAAGCAGCCCAGGTGGCCGCGCTGCGGCAGACGCTGGCCGGCTGGCGCACGGCAACCGCCGGCCCGACCGAACGCGCCGACCCGCCGCCGCTGGCGCCCTCCGCACTGAAGCTCACCGAACGCGAGCGGGAAGTGCTGGAGCTGCTGGCTCAAGGGCTGCCCAACAAGGTGCTGGCGCGCAAGCTGTCGCTGAGCGCACACACCGTCAAGCGGCACGTCGCCAACATTCTCGACAAGCTCGACTGCGACAACCGCGGCCAGGCGGCGGCACTCTGGCGGCGCGACACCGACTGACGCTCGCGCGGGCGCGTCGTGGCCGGCATGGCTCCTTTGGGCGATGACGACGCAGGCCGGGCTGCGCACACTGGCCGAACTCCTTCCAGGCCGACGGCCGCCAATGAACGATGCTGCAACCGACCCTGTCTCGCTGGCCCTGCAGTTGCTGGACCGCCCCGCCGAATGGCCGCAGGCCGCCGCTGCCCTGTATGGCGCGGCGGTGAGCTGGCGAGCGCCGGCGCGCGGACTGCTGATCGAAGGCCGCGAGGCCGTCCTGGCGCAACTGCACGAGGATGCCCGGCGCTTCGCCGATGCCGAGCAGGTGGTGTTGCGGCGCGTGGCAGCCGGCGAGCGCCTGATCGACGAATCGGTGCTGAGCTTCGTCTGTCCCCGGGAGGGCATTGCCGGCGTCCCGCTGATCGCCGGCGATCACATCGAGCTCAAGCGCACGCGGCTGCTTCGCTTCGCGAACGGCTCGATCGTCGACGAGCTGAACCTGGAAACCTGGACTGTGCTGCAGTGTCCCGGTTGATGGCGGGCCCTGGCCCGGCTGCGGTTGCAGCGATGCTCGGCGCTCGGTGCCGCTGGACTCGGACGCTCAGAAATGGTGTTGGTTGAGAGCCGAAGTACGTGATCTAGCTCATTTGTTTTTCCGCGGAATGTGATGTAGTTGGGCGTGACACGTTCTGTCGCTCTTGCGGCAAGACCTACCCAACCAACAACGTGCATCGGAGGAACCGACCCATGGCGGAGGAATATGGCGAACAACGCCTGGACTTTGGACGCCGCAGCAACGACTCCGATTTTGGAGCGCTGGATTCCGCCCCCCCGTGCTCAGGGAAGCCGCACGGAGCAGCCGCGACAGGCCCAGGGCCCGTCACGGAAAGCCTTTCTTTCAGGATCGCGATTGTCGACAGTGAGGCGGACCTGCTGAAGGTGCAGAGCTTGAGGCAGGCAGCATATGGGCATCACCTCCCGGCGATGGCCGCCAAGTTCGCTCAGCCCGATCCAGTGGATCGCATGCCCGATGTCACCATCTTCTATGCCCAGGACAAGGCGACGGGGCGGTTCGTCGGTTCCGCAAGGATTCAAACCAATCTGACGAACCCTCTTCAGATCGAGCGCAGTATCGAGTTGCCTTCAGAAAGACGAGGGTGCTTGCTTGCCGAGATCACACGGATGACTGTCATCGCGGGGTACCCACACCCTGTGAAGTTGGCGCTGGTGAAGGCGATTCATCTGTACTGCATCGCGCTGCAGATAACCGGTATCGTCGCCGCGTCGAGGCCGACACTGCTTCGCCAGTATCTGAACCTCGGCTTCATCGACTTGTACGGCGATGACCGCTTGGTGCCCATGGCCCACGGCGCTGGCCTGGAGCATCGCGTGCTGTTTCGGGATACCGTCACATCGGAGGCTGACAGTCGAGCTCGTCGGCATCCTGATCACGCATTTGTGTTCCGCACCTACCACCCCGACCTCGAGATATTCAATCCGGTTGTGCAGGCATCGAGCTTGATTCGATCCCTGTTGCCCTACAGCAAAGCGGCATAGCCAGACGAGGCCGCGTCCACGCGGTCTCCCGCCCCTTTTGGCACCACGGAAAATGCCGCGAGCACGGCATGCAGTTCCTCATCCCCGAAGGGCTTCCCGAGGAAGGCATCCATGCCTGCCTGGCGGCATAGGTCGCGGTCCGCTGGGAAGACATTCGCAGTCAGCGCGACGATTGGCACGCGAAAGAGTCCGTGTTCCTCTTCGTAGGCTCTGACCTTCCTGGCGGCCTCGAAACCGTCCATGCCCGGCATCTGACAATCAAGCAACACCATGTCGGGGCGATCGCCGAGGGAGCACAGTCGATCGACGACGCCGAAGCCGGAATCGACATGGTCAACCTCAAGGCCAAAGCGCTTCAGGGCAAATTCAGCCACCAAGGCGTTTACCGGGTTGTCTTCGGCCAATAGCACCCGGCCTCCGCCAAACCGCTCTTGCACAAAGGCGGAGTCTTGCCGCGTTGGCTTGGCAACAGGCGCCGCGTTTGCCATCGCACGCTGCAGCGGCAGCTCGACACTGAACACACTGCCGCGGCCGACCACACTTTCGCAGAAGACCTCGCCATCCATGGCATGGCATATGGCGCGCGTGATGTTCAGTCCCAAGCCCGTACCTCCGTGTCGCCTCGTCGGCGATACATCGGCTTGGTTGAACGGCTCAAACAGCGTCTTCATCGCACTTGCAGAAATGCCGATGCCCGTGTCTGCAACCTCGATCCGCAGGCGATCGGACTCGGGCAACTCGCTGGCTCGCACGAAGATGAGCCCTTGCGGTTCAGTGAACTTGATCGCGTTGCCGATCAGGTTCAGCAGGATCTGGCGCAGCCGAAAGGCATCGACGTTCGCCACCAACGAGTCCGGGAGGTTCAACTGCGAAGTGAGCTGCAGTTGACGCTCGGCTGCGCTTGGTTTGCAGATGGACACCACATCTTCGACAACGCGCACGATGTCGGCTTCCTGTGGATGAATGTCGATCCCGTGTCCTCGGAAGCGTGAGTACTCGAGGATGTTGTTGATGAGCCCGAGCAGGTGCTCTCCTGACCTGCGAATCAGAGATACGTTGGCCCGGTCATCTGGCGAGACGCTGCGCGACAGCGTTCGCGCGAGTCCGAGCATTCCATGCAGCGGCGTGCGCAACTCATGGGACATGTTGGCGACGAAGATGTCCTTCGTCCGGCCATCTGCCTCGGCTTTGGAGAGGGCATCGGAGAGCTGGGTCGTCAGCTTCGCGTTGGCGAATCGCAGAGTCAGGAGTTCCACCACGTGGCGCTCGGATCGGCGCGCAGCAGCAAGAAGTAGCGCCAGGAATGTCCCAATGGAGGCCGCTCCGTATAGCCCGAATTCGTCGCCCCTGGCAAGGAAGTAGCCAATAGACGGAATCAGCAAAGCCGAGGTGAACGCTGCACACGCACGCCACTCGGCGTGGATGGCAAAGGCTGCGATCGCAGCGATTCCGCTCAGCGTAGCCGCCACGACCGTCATCCCCGAAATATCGTCCGGCGGCATCAAGACGATGCCGGCCGAACCCCACGCAATGCCGTCGAGCAGCAGGAGCGTATTGCCCGAGACCAACCAATCGAGGGTATCGGTTCGGCGCCGTTCGAAGCTCAAGGCGTGTGCCATTCGAGGAAGTACCGTCAAGCACTTCATCGTGAGCCACCAGGCCAAGACCGATTCGGCCACGAGAGGCTGCATGTGCCACGCCAGCGCGAATGCGAACAACGTGGCCATGATCGAGCCTGGCAACGCAGACTCGAACAACATCTTCATCTGAGCGACTTGTACGCTCCGCCGAATCTCGGGGTCTTCCGCTTCCAGCTCGGCCACGGGCTGGTTGTTGGAATCGGCTGCGTTCCGCGACATTGGCCCCTCACATGATTGGCGACGACCCCCTTTGGCGAACCTCTCGGAACGAATCGCCCCATGTAGGTCGGGTGCGCCAACGTGCCTCAAACCTCGCGGACCCAGAGGGCGCAGGTGGTGCCGGCGACTGCCTGACAGTGTAGTCCCGCGGTACGCAGTTGCAGGCAGCCGACCACCTGAACCGCTCGCCGGGCGGCCACCCGTGTGCGCTGTACGTGCTCGGTCCGACCAGTGCGCCCTGAGCGTGCCAACACGGTGCCCTCCAGCGGCCAAGCGCTGGCGCGACTGCTCCACGTATCAATTGCAGCCACACCGATAGGCACATACCGGGGTTACGTACCTTGGCACGCCGAGCCGATCAAGCGATCTTGAATCGGCGCAGCGGCCTGCTCATATATTCATCCATATTGCGTGGGGAAAGAGCCGGCAATGTCGGAATGCGGCTATTGGCGGCATTGCTCGAGGACCTTGCGTATGGCATCAAGCACGAATGCGGGCTCCGACATCTGCGGAAAGTGCCCGCTGCCTTGCGCGACGAGGCGCGAGCCGCGCGATGAAGAACGAGCCAGCTGCTCCTGGTGGGTATTGCGCATCTCGAGGGCTTTGGGATCGGACATCCAGCCGGGCGGCTTCTTGCCGCCGGAGAGCACGCACACGGGTAAGTGCGGAAACGGCGGCGCAGCCTTGATCTGCTCGACCGTTCGACGCTCGTTGCTGACCTCGTCGTTCGAATCGGGCCTCGAGAAAATGTTGAGCGCGCCATTGAGCACGCGTTGCGCGGCCGACTGGTATTCCTTCATCATCCCGACGTCGTCAGGAGAGGTGGCCTCGAGAAACACCACGCCCGCCACTTCATCAGGATGCAGTCTCGCGAACAGGTTCGCGTGCAAGCCGCCGAATGAATGCGCCACGAGAACATACGGCGGCTGAATTCCCGCTTGCTGCAGCAGCAGCCTCAGCGTGTGCACGACGGCCTTGCCGGTCTGGGGCTCGTTGGCGCGCGGACTCCCGCCGATGCCGGGCCGGTCATACGCGACCACCGTGCTCAGCGTCTCAATCTCCGGATACAGCTTGTACCAGCCCTCGATCGGGCCTCCCGCCCCATTGATGAGCACGATGGCCGGCGCGCCCTGGCCGGCGATCGTGTACGCGAGTTTCTGGCCGTCGACCACGGCTTCACGCTTCTTTGGAAGATGCTTCATCGTGTTCCCTGATTTGCTCAGTCCACGCTCGCTCCGCTGTTCTTCACCACCGACTCGTATTTCGCGAGTTCGCGCTTCATGAACTCGGAGAACTGCCGAGGCGTGGTCGGCACCGGCTCGGCCATCAGCTGAGCGAATTTCGCGCGCACGTCCGGTGCGTTGAGCGCCGCGACGAACGCCGCGTTCAGGCGATCGATCACCGGCACCGGTGTTCCCGCCGGCGCGACCAGCCCCCACCAGGTGTCGATCTCAAAGCCCGGCAGCGCGTCGGCCATCGGCGGCACGTCGGGCAGCAGCGGCGAGCGCTGCGCCGTCGTCACCGCGAGCGCCTTGATCTTGCCGGCACGGATGTTCGGCGCCGCGGTGGCGAGGTTGTCGAACGTGAAGTCGACCTGGCCCGACAGCAGCGCCATCTGCGCCGGAGCGCCACCCGCATACGGGATGTGAACCGAGAACACGCCGGCGCGCTTCTTGAACATCTCGCCCGCCAGATGGCCGGCGCTGCCGTTGCCGCCGCTGCCGTAGTTCAATTTCGCCGGGTTGGCCTTCGCGTAGGCAATGAAGTCCTTCAGCGTGGCGATGCCCAGGCGTTGCGCGGCCTCGGTGTTGATCACCAGCACGTTGGGCACGCGCACGGTCTGGGTGATCGGCGCGAAATCCTTCGCTGCGTCGTACGGCATCTTCTTGAACAGCCACGGATTCACCGCGTGCATCGAGGTTGCCGCGATGCCGATCGTCGTGCCGTCGGGCGCGGCCTTCGCGACGAGGTCGACGCCGATATTGCCGCCGGCGCCTGGCCGGTTCTCGATCACGATGGTCTGCTCGGGCAGCGATTGACGCACCTTGTCGGCGAGCAGCCGCGTCGTCACGTCGATCGGGCCGCCCGGAGGAAACGGCACGATGATGCGCAGCGGCTTGACTTGTGCCAACGCCAAAGGCGCGGCGAACATGAAGCCAAGGCTCGCGGCGAGGGTAAGGCAGGCGCGTCGTGAAGTCATGGGTTCTCCCCATCGGCAACAAAGCCACGATGCTACTCAGCGCGGGCGACAAGCTGTGCGCTACTCGCAGCCGGCGCATGCCCGGATTCGCCGATGCAGGCTACCGCTTGATCCACCCGGGCATGAGCGTTGCTCACGAAGCGAAAGACGACGCGTTCCGCCGGCCGAAGGGGTCGCGGGCGCGTCCGCTGTTCTGAAGGGGAGCCCGACATGCCGCGCGCCATCTGGAAAGGTGCCATCACCTTTGGACTGGTTCACGTCCCGGTTGCCCTTTACCCGGCAGCCAAGGACAACATCGTCAAGGGCTTGAAGCGGGAGAGCGGCGACTACGTCGTGCTGTTCGATGACGACATCCGCCAGGCCTATCCGAAGTCGACCCAGACCATCGTGATCGAGGCGTTCGTGCCGGCGCAGGACATCTCGTTCGTCTACATCGAGCGCCCCTACTATCTCGAGCCCGTGGGCAAGGGTGAAAACGTCTATGCGCTGCTGCGAGCCCGAACGCGCCGCGGCGAAAGGCAGCTCGCGCAAGCGTGCCTGATGCGGGAATCCTGCCCCTCGCTCGATCGTCATGGCGAATCACGCCCGAAGAAGGCGCGGGCGTGAGCCGCTCAGGGTCCATGAAGGTTGCGACGTTCAACGTCAACGGCGTCAAGGGCCGGATGCCTCGGTTGATCGAGTGGCTCAACGAGACCCAGCCGGACATCGCTTGCCTGCAGGAAACCAAGACCGGCGATGCGACCTTTCCGCACGAACCCATCGAGGCCGCCGGCTACCACGTCATCTGGCACGGCATGCCCCGGCACCATGGTGTCGCCATCCTTTCCAGAGGAGAGCCGCCTGAGGAAGTCCGTCGGGGGCTTCCTGGCGACGACGCCGACGGCCAGGCGCGATACCTGGAAGCCGACATCGGCCGCCTTCGAGTGGCGTCGGTCTACCTGCCGAACGGCAACCCCGTGCCAAGTCCCAACTTCGAGTACAAGCTGGCATGGTTCAAGCGGTTCAACGCTTACGCGCGTACGCTGCTCGATGGAGGTCGCGACGTCATCCTGGCCGGGGACTTCAACGTCGTACCGACCAACGACGACATCTACAACGCAGGCTCATGGCGGTTCGATGCCGTTGTGCAACCGCAGACGCGACTCGCGTACCAACAGCTGCTTGCACAGGGGTGGACGGACAGCGCTCGATACCTGCATCCGCGTGG
>CAJPFZ010000612.1 GCA_905339355.1 Burkholderiaceae bacterium | reverse complement strand
GCGACGCTGAACAGCGCCACCAGCGCGACATAGGCCGCGGTCTTGCGCCTGCCGATCACCGCGGCCACCATCAGCATGCTCTGCAGGCTCAGCTCGGGGTCGGCCATCAGGTAGGCGAGCAGCGGGCCCGGGTGCATGCCGAGGTCCAGGAACATGCGGGCCACCGGCACCTCGACCAGGGTCGGGAAGTACATGAACACGCCGAATCCCACCGCGACCGCATTCGCCGGCAGGTCGTTTCGCCCGGCGAGTGCCTGGATCCATTCCGGCTGGATCAGCTGGCGGATCACGCCGACCGCGAACACGCCCGCCACGAGCAAGGGAAAGATCTGCTTGATGAAGCGCCACGACTCCCACAGCCAGCCCTGCAGCGCTCCGGCGTCGAGCCGCCGTGCATAGTGGAGCACCGCCCACAACGCGAGCCCGACGGCCAGCAGCCGCCCGGTCAGCACCACCTGCAAGCCGCCGCCCACCGGCACCAGCGGCAGCGCCGCCAGCAGCAGCGTGGCGCCGGCCAGCGCGAGCGCAACGCCGGTCCACCGATTGGCGCCTTCCACGATGTTCTCCAGCCCCTTCCAGGCGGCCACCCCCACGAGCAGCAGCAGCGCGATCAGCAGCGAACCCTGCACGCTCACCCCCTCCTCGCCGCGTGCCGGATCGAAAGGCACCCACTGCAGCAGCGTCGCCTGCCACGCGCCGGCCCACGACAGGGGCAGGTCCACGGTGGCGATCGTCGCGGTCAGCGGCCACAGCCTGAGCGTGCCGGCGATCAGCAGCGCCAGCAACGAAAGCAGCACGCCGGCGGCAGCCGGGCTGATCGAGGTCTGGCCGGCGAACAGCGCGTCCGTGTGTTCGTCGTGCACCGCGTCGTCGCGCCGGAACAGCATCGCCATCAGCAGGCCGATGCCAATGCCGAACAGCAGGCTCAGCACCAGCCGGGCGAACGCGAACTCCGGACCCAGGATGCTGCCGGTGTAGGCGAGCGCGAGGATGTTGCCGGCCGGCGCGAAGAACAGGAAGGTGATGGCCGGGCCCAGCCCGGCGCCCTTCTTGTAGATGCCCGCGAACAGCGGAACGATGGTGCAGGAGCACACGGCCAGCAGCGAGCCTGCCGCCGCGGCCGCCGGGTACGACACGCGGTAGCGCGTGTTGCGCCCGAGCCAGCGCGTGATGCTCGCCTTCGGAATCAGCGCCGCCATGGCGCCTGCGATGAAGAACGCCGGCAGCAGGCACAGCAGCACGTGCGCTGCCAGGTAGGCGGCGAGGTTGCCGGCGCCTCCGCTCAGGAGCTGCAAGACGTACTGCACACGATCGAAGCGGTTCGCTTCCCGTCAGACCCGATGAATGCAGTCTGGCTCGCCGCAACGACGCGGGCGTGCGCTGGCGCAAACCTTGGCGCATCCGGCACTGAAAGTTGCGACAGTGAATGGCCGTCTCCCTACGCCGGCTTCACCTTCGCCAATGGATGACCGTACACGACGTACGCGAGCCAGGTCGCGTCGCCGTCGTCGCGGGCCTTGATTCGAGCCGCCGCGGCGGCGCGCGCGAGGGTCTCGGGCTTCTTCTTGTCGGTCAGGCGTGCATAGAACTCCTCGATGAATGCGAGTGCCGGCGCATCGCCGACCGACCAGCTCGAACCGACGAACACCCCGGCGCCGCCCTCGACGAAGGCCTGCGCGAAGCCGCCGAGACCCTTGAGCGCATAGCCGGCGCGTGCACTCTGGCAGGCGTTGAGCACAACGATCGGCTGCGCGTCGCCGTCGCGCAGTTCGGCTTCGCGCTGCACCGTCGTGGCCAGCACATGCTCCTCGCTGAGCGAACCGTCGCTGCGCGGCTTGCCCGGCATCTCAAGCCGTGCCGTGCCGATGTCGGCCGCGTCGGCCACGCCGTGGCAGGCCACATGCAGCAGGTCGAACTGGCCTGGCGACTCGAGCAGGCTGTAGATCGCCTCCGCCTCCGGCGCCACCGCGGTGGCACCGAAGCGCTTCTCGACCAGCTCCACCTCGCGCTGCGCCTCGGGCAGCGCGTCGATGCCGTCGTAGGAAGGCACCACGTAGCGTGCCTTGCCCTTGCGCAGCCGCAGCGTTTCCGGCGGATAGCCGCTCACGAGCCAGCGCACGACCCCCAGCTCGCCGAGGAAGGCCGAGTCGTCGCCCGCCGTGCGCTCGGCCGGATCGCGCAGGTGCACGAGTTCCCACGGGATGAAGGGCTCGGACGACAGCACCTGCACGCTGCCGATGCGCTTGCGGTGCTTCCACAGCAGCTGCCGCAGTTCGAGCGGGAAGAGGCTGTCGAACAGGTCGGCGCCGATGGCACGCAGGTCGCGCGCGAAGGCCTTGCGCTCGCTCTGGTGTTCCGTCCAGCGATCTTCGATGCGCTTGTGGATCGCCGCCACGTAGGCGCCGGGCTCGCTGTCGAGCACCTCGGACTCGAACGCCTTCTGCACGCGCACGCTCGGCAGGCGCAGCTCGTAGCGGTACTGCGTGGTGCCGCCGGTCGGACGCATCTGCACGATGCGCAGCTCGTCGGTCGCCCGCGGGATCTCCGGAAACTCCGCGAGGTCGGCCGAAGCCTGCACCGGGCGCCGCGTGCCCGAGCGTGCCTCGACCACGGCGAGCGTGAGGCTGAGCGTCACCAGCGGCAGCGGCCCCTGGCGCACCTGCACACGCACTTCCGCAGGGCCCGCCTCGCGGCCGACCAGGTCGAAGCACAGCTCGGCCGGCTGGCCCGCCGCCGGCACCGGGATCTCGACCCGCGCGTCGTCCGGGTCCTTGAGCGCCACGCGCAGCATCGGCATGCATTCGACGACGAGCGGCTTGGCGGCCTTGACCTTGGCCGAGCCGCGCGCGCTGGCGCCGCGCCCGGTGGCTTCGAGCTGCTCGCGGGCGACCGTCACGGTGACCGTGTGCACCTTGTCGAGCACGTACTCGTCGTCGGTCTCGGCGCGGAAGTGGCATGCGACGTCGCCGGCTGCCGCCGCAGGGGTGGGCGCCATGCGCGGCGGCGCCGCGCGTGCAGTCGGCGGCGCGGCGCCGACCGCGCCCTCGCGCGACGGCCCGCGGCGGCGGTTCGCGCCGGGCCGTCCGGAGAGCATGGGCCCCTTGCTGCGCGCCCCCGGCGGGGCCGCGGCGCCAGCGCTCGGCGGATGAGCAAGCAGCGCCTCCTCGGGTGGTGGCAAGACCGCCACAGGAAGCCCATGGTCCATCGCGATCTTGCGGAACTGGCTGCCCTGCCGGTCCGCAAGAATCGACGCCTCCTGTCCGACCGCCAGCGGCTCGGCGGCCGCCGCATCCGAGCCTGCAGCCACCTCCATCGAGCGGCGTGTCTCGCGCAGCTCGAAGGCGTCGTGCACGGTGGCGCCCGGATAGCGCAACGACTCGCGCAGCCAGCGCAGGCCCAGGTTCGTCGGATGCGCGTAGTGCAGCGTCACCGGCTTGCCGTCTTCGGTGTGCGCGCGCTCGACGACGATCCACGGCACCCTGGCCGCCTCCACCCGCGCGAGCGCTTCGCCCACCGCCTGCGTGCTGCGCAGCGTGACCAGCTCGGGCGCGGACAGCGCCGCGCGCGCCGCGCCGGCACGCACCACCAGGCCGCCCGTGGTGGCGGGCTTGCGGGCACGGCGTGCCCCGGCCACGGTGGCATCGGCCAGCGCCGGCAGCTCGAACCACCTGGCCAGCGAATCCGCGGTCTCGGCCTGGCTGAAATAGCAGCAGTGGTGCACGACGCCATTGGTGCCGAAGTCGTAGACCTCGCGCACGAAGGCGCCGACGGCCTCGTCGATCTGCGTCATCGATTCGACATGCACGACCA
>CAJPFZ010000611.1 GCA_905339355.1 Burkholderiaceae bacterium | reverse complement strand
GAAGCGCAAGGCCTTCATCGAGGCCTGGCAGAAGCTGTCCCGTGCCGAGCGCATGCCCTCGCCCTCGGCCGCCGCGCAGGGCTACGACGGCCTGCTGCTGCTGGCCGCGGCGATCCGCCAGGCCGGCACCACCCACGGTTCGCGCGTGCGCGAAGCGCTGGAGAACCTCAGGGAAAAGGTCGACGGCGTCATCATGACCTACGAACGCCCCTACACGCGCAGCGACCACGAGGCCTTCGACGACCCCGGCCAGGTGACGATGGGCGAGGTGTCCGGCGGCCGCGTCGTGCGCGCCCACGAAGACACCCGGAAGAAGACGGCGAAGTAACCCCCCCGCACGGCGAAACCGGCAATTGCAGTCCCGATTCCCATGCTTTATATTGATTGTTCATATGGCGAGCCGGTTCGCCGCCCAGCCGACAGGCGCCGAACCGCTCATTTACGTCGTTCCACATCGAAAGGGAGATTCCATGAAACGTTCACTGTTGCTTGCCGGTATGGTTGCGCTCGCCCTGACAGCCTGCGGAAAGAAGGAAGCGCCCCCGCCGCCGGCCGCCGCTCCTGCCGCGGCACCCGCACCCGCTGCGACGCCGGCACAGTCCGGCATGGGCGGCATGGAAAAGGGCATGGAAGGGATGTCGGGCATGTCCGGCGGCCCGGTGATGTCCGGCATGTCGGCGGACAAGGGCATGGAGGGCATGGCCGGGATGTCCGGCGGCCCGGTCATGAACGGCAAGAAGGAAGCGCCGAAGAAGTAGGTTTTCCGCCATTCCTGGCGAGAAGGGCCAGCCTCCGGGCTGGCCTTTTTTTCGACCGGCGGCAGCGGCCATTGCGGTTTTCCACTATTGCACTATCCGGTTTCTTATCTTACTATATGGAATGCTTCCCCCGGCACACCACCCCGTACTAGAGTGGGAGCAAGGGCGCGCACAAGGCGCCCGTCAAAAAACCTGGCGAGGAGACCCACCATGTCCGCATTGCCGAACCAACTGCTTCCGTCCGACCCGGACACACAGGAAACC
>CAJPFZ010000610.1 GCA_905339355.1 Burkholderiaceae bacterium | reverse complement strand
GCCGCATCTGCCCGTCGGTGCGGCAGGCTCGGCCCTGAACCACGCCGCCGCGTTTGCGCTGATCTTCATCGCCGCATTGATCGTCTGGAGCGTGCTTGCGCGGCTCGTGCGCATGCTGATCCATGCGACGCCGCTCAGCCTCGTGGACCGCGCGCTCGGCGCCACCTTCGGCATTGCGCGTGCGTTGATCGTGATGCTGGCCATCACGACGGTTGTCATGCTGACCTCGCTCGCCAAGACGAGCGCCTGGCAAGCGTCGCGCGGCGCGGTCTGGCTCAACGGCGCGCTGCACGGCATCAAGCCGGTGCTGCCGCCGCAGATCGCAGAACATCTTCCGCGATGAGCCGGTGCGGCTCGTCGCTCGTTTGATCCTGGAGCAGTTCCATGTGTGGCATCGTCGGGGTGATTTCCAAGACGCCGGTCAATCAGTTGATCTACGACGCGCTGCTGCTGTTGCAGCATCGCGGCCAGGACGCCGCCGGCATCGTGACGATGCAGGGCACCAAGTGCTTCATGCACAAGGCGCGCGGCATGGTGCGCGACGTGTTCCGCACCCGCAACATGCGCGGACTGCCGGGCACGGTGGGACTCGGCCAGGTGCGCTACCCGACGGCGGGCAACGCCTACAGTGAAGAAGAGGCGCAGCCCTTCTACGTCAACGCGCCATTCGGCATCGTGCTGGTGCACAACGGCAACCTGACCAACGCGCAGGCGCTCAAGCAGGAGCTGTTCGCCGTCGACCGGCGGCACATCAACACCGAGAGCGACACCGAGGTGCTGATCAACATCCTCGCGCACGAGATCGAGCTGGCGGCGCGCAACGTGCCGGTCACGCCGGAGGAGATCTTCAAGGCCGTGCGCGCGGTGCACCGCCGCGTCAAGGGCTCCTATGCGGTGGTAGCGCTGATCGCCGGCCACGGCCTTCTCGCCTTCCGCGATCCGTTCGGCATCCGCCCGCTGTGCTTCGGCGAGAGCGTGACACCCGAGGGGCGCGAGGTGATGGTCGCGAGCGAATCGGTGGCGCTCGAAGGCACCGGCCACAAGCTGGTGCGCGACGTGGCGCCCGGCGAGGCGATCTTCATCGACCTGAACGGCGAGCTGCACAGCCAGCAATGCGCCGACCACCCGACGCTGAATCCGTGCATGTTCGAGTACGTGTACCTCGCCCGGCCCGACTCGATCATGGACGGCGTGTCGGTCTACCAGGCGCGGCTGAACATGGGCGAGACGCTCGCGCAGCGACTGATCTCGACCATGCCACCGAACGAGATCGACGTCGTGATCCCGATCCCCGAATCGAGCCGGCCGTCGGCGATGCAGCTCGCGCAGAAGATCGGCAAGCCCTACCGCGAAGGCTTCGTGAAAAACCGCTACGTCGGGCGCACCTTCATCATGCCGGGGCAGGGCGTGCGCAAGAAGTCGGTGCGCCAGAAGCTCAATGCGATCAGCGTCGAATTCAAGGGCCGCAACGTGCTGCTTGTCGACGACTCGATCGTGCGCGGCACGACTTCCAAGGAGATCGTGCAGATGGCGCGCGACGCCGGCGCGCGCAAGGTCTACATGGCTTCGGCCGCGCCGCCGGTGCGCTACCCCAACGTGTACGGCATCGACATGCCGACCAAGGACGAACTGATCGCGCACGGCCGCAGCATCGAGGAGATCCGCGAATTCATCGGCGCCGACGCGCTGATCTACCAGGACGTCGCGGCGATGAAGCGCGTGGTGTCGAAGCTGAACCCGAAGCTCGACGGCTTCGAGGCCTCGTGCTTCGACGGCGTCTACATCACCGGTGACGTGTCGGCCGCCGACTTCGACGCGATGGCCTCGCAGCGCCAGGCGCAGGGCGAGGACGAAGACAACCCGTCCGACCGCTCGCGGCTCGCGCTGCAGGGCAGCGAACACGACGGACGCTGAGGGCGCTGAAGACCATGGCGAAGAAGATCCCCCGTGTGGACTTGCCCGACGGATTGCGGCTGGACACCCTCGCCGTGCGCGAGGGCCTGCCGCGCACGCCCTGGGGCGAGAACTCCGAGGCGCTGTTCCTGACCTCGAGCTTTGTGCAGCCCGACGCCGCCACGGCAGCGGCGCGCTTCGCGAACGAAGAAGAGGCCTTCATCTACTCGCGCTTCACCAACCCGACGGTGACGATGATGGAGCGCCGCCTGGCCGCAATGGAAGGCACCGAGGCCTGCATCGCCACCTCCAGCGGCATGAGCGCGATCTTGCTGCTGGTGATGGGCCTGCTGAAGGCCGGCGACCACATCATCTGCTCGCACAGCGTGTTCGGCTCGACCATCATGCTGCTGGGGCGGGAGTTCGCGAAGTTCGGCGTTGAAACGACCTTCGTGTCGCAGACCGATGTGGCCGAGTGGCGCCGCGCGCTGAAGCCCAACACCAGGCTGCTGTTCGCCGAATCGCCGACTAATCCGCTGACTGAGGTCTGCGACATCCGGGCCCTGGCCGAGATCGCCAAGGCCGCTGGCGCCTGGCTCGCCGTCGACAACTGCTTCTGTTCGCCGGCGCTGCAAAAGCCCGTCGAGTACGGCGCCGACATCATCATCCATTCAGGCACCAAGTACCTGGACGGGCAGGGGCGCGTGATCGCGGGCGCGATCTGCTGCAGCGAACAGTTGGTCAACGAGAAGTTCATGCCGGTGATGCGCAGTGCCGGCATGAGCCTGTCGCCGTTCAACGCCTGGGTGGTGCTCAAGGGGCTCGAGACGCTGTCGATCCGCATGCGCGCGCAAAGCGAGAACGCGCTGAAGATGGCCACCTGGCTCGAGATGCAGCCGTCGGTGGATCGCGTGTACTACCCGGGCCTGCCGTCGCATCCGCAGCACGAACTCGCAATGGCCCAGCAGTCGGGTTGCGGCGGGGCCGTGCTGTCGTTCATCGTTAACGGCCAGGCGAGCGGTGGGCCAACGCTTGCGCGCAAGAACGCCTTTCACGTCATCGACAGCACGCGCATCTGCTCGATCACCGCCAACCTCGGCGACACCAAGACGACGATCACGCACCCGGCGAGCACCTCGCACGGCCGCCTCACCGAAGAGCAGCGGCAGGCGGCGGGCATCACGCAGGGCATGATCCGCTTGGCCGTGGGCCTCGACGACGTCGAGGATCTGAAGGCCGACCTGGCGCGCGGGCTGACCTCGATCTGACTTCCCACTGCACATGACCCGCAAAGTTCGCACGCGCATCGCGCCATCGCCGACCGGCTTCCTGCACCTCGGCACCGCCCGCACGGCGCTGTATTCGTGGGCTTATGCGCGCCACCACGGCGGCGAGTTCGTTCTGCGCATCGAAGACACCGACGTGGCGCGCTCGACGCAGGATTCGGTCGACCAGATCATCGCGGCGATGCACTGGCTGGGGCTCGACTACGACGAAGGTCCGGTCTACCAGATGCAGCGCCTGGATCGCTATCGCGAGGCCGTCGATCAGTTGCTGCGCGAGGGCAAGGCCTATCCCTGCTACACGACACCGCCAGAACTCGACGCGATGCGCGAGCAGCAGCGCGCACGTGGCGAGAAGACGCACTACGACGGCCGCTGGCGCCCCGAGCCGGGCAAGACGCTGCCGCCGGTGCCTGCGGGCGTGGAGCCGGTGATCCGGTTCCGAAACCCGCACGACGGCGTGGTGACCTGGGACGACCTCGTCAAGGGGCCGATCAGCATCTCGAACCGCGAGATCGACGACCTCATCATCGTGCGCGCCGACGGCGTGCCGACCTACAACTTCGCGGTGGTGGTCGACGATCGCGACATGGACATCACGCACGTGTTCCGCGGCGACGAGCATGTCAACAACACGCCCTGGCAGATCAACCTCTTCAATGCGCTCGGCGCCCCGTTGCCGCTGTTCGGCCACGTTCCGGTGATCCTCGGCGACGATGGGCAGAAACTCTCCAAGCGGCGCGGCGCGGTCAGCGTCACCGCCTACGAAGAGGCCGGCTACCTGCCCGAGGCGATGCTCAACTACCTCGCGCGGCTGGGCTGGAGCCACGGCGACGAGGAGTTGTTCAGCCGCGAGCAGCTCGTCGCATGGTTCGACGGCAGCCACCTGTCCAAGAGCCCGGCGCAATGGGACCCGGTCAAACTCAACTGGGTCAACGCGCACTACCTGAAGACCATCGACGAGACGCGCCTCGCCGCCCTCGTCGTGCAGCAACTGCAGCGCAGCGGCATCAAGGCGCAGCCCGAACAGGTTGAGCGCGCGTGTCCCTTGTTCAAAGACCGCTGCACGACGACGGCTGAACTCGCGCAGTGGCTAGCGATGTACTTCGCCGACGTGCAGCCGAAGGCCGAAGACCTCGCTGCCCACGTGACGCAGGCGGTGAAGCCGGCGCTGCACACCCTGCGCGACAAGCTCGCGGCGATCGAGTGGAACAAGGCGGCAATCGGCGCGGCGATCAAGGAAGCCATCGCAGCCCACGGCCTGAAGATGCCGCAGCTTGCGCATGCCGTTCGTGTGCTGGTGTGCGGTCGGGCACAGACGCCTTCCATCGACGCGGTGCTCGAGCTGTTCCGGCGTGAAACCGTGCTGGCTCGTTTGCAGGGCTTCTGAATTTCTGTCTATAATCGCAGTCTCGCTTGAACAGCGCGGCCCGGTTTGGTGAGTTCTCGAAACAATCCAAAGAGGGGGTATAGCTCAGCTGGGAGAGCGCTTGCATGGCATGCAAGAGGTCAGCGGTTCGATCCCGCTTACCTCCACCAAAAAGGTGGCGCGCAGTTCAAGGAACGAAGCTAGTCTGGAAAGAACAGAGTCCCCTTCGTCTAGAGGCCTAGGACACCACCCTTTCACGGTGATTACAGGGGTTCGAATCCCCTAGGGGACGCCAAGTTTGGCAGGGCTTGCGGAGCTTCTCCGATAATCCTGCTGGCAGCGAAAGCTGACCAAGGAGTGGTAGTTCAGTTGGTTAGAATACCGGCCTGTCACGCCGGGGGTCGCGGGTTCGAGCCCCGTCCACTCCGCCAATAAAATCAACGGGTTAGCTCCAAAAGAGCTAGCCCGTTTTTCTTTTCATATTCCAAATTTTGGAATATGCGGTCGTGTACGGCCGCGGTCTTGTCTGTGGCGCCCCTCGGCTTGCCGGCATCGACCTGGACGGTATGCTCGTTGTCGTCGACCCGCCCACCTGCTTCGCTGGCATGCCCACCGGCGTCTCGTCGGCGTGCAGCACCCAAGGCGGTGTTGTCCAACCTCGCCGAGACGCGCAGTGGCGAGAACGTGCGCGAGTGCCTGGGCCAGGAGGGTGAGCACCCTTGGAAGGGCAAGCTCGTAACCGACGGGTTCTCGGGTTACAGGGCCACCTTCGAGCGCGACGTGACAGGCGTCGGATGTGTTGCCCATTATCCCGAGCGTCGTTTTATCCAGAGTGAAGCCGGCCGCCACCAATGTTCACGCAGCGGATCCGAGGTTCGAACTCCGCATAAGGTTCGAGCGCTCACAAGGATTGCAAGAACGCGAGCATGTCGGCCTTGGGCTTCC
>CAJPFZ010000609.1 GCA_905339355.1 Burkholderiaceae bacterium | reverse complement strand
GCAGCGCGCCGATCAGACGATGTTCAGCGTGACGTCGATGTTGCCGCGGGTCGCGTTCGAGTACGGGCACACCTGGTGGGCGGCGTTCACCAGCTTCTCCGCGGTGTCGCGCTCGATGCCGGGCAGCGAGATGTTCAACGTGGCCTGAATGCCGAAGCCCGCCGGGATCGGGCCGATGCCCACCTCGGCGGCGATCGACGTCTCCGCCGGAATCGCGATCTTCATCTTCGCGCCCACGGCCTTCAGTGCGCCGATGAAACAAGCCGAGTAGCCGGCTGCAAACAGCTGCTCGGGGTTGGTGCCGGGGCCGCCGCCGCCGCCGAGTTCCTTCGGGGTGGACAGGCGAACGTCGAGTGCGCCGTCCGATGACCTGGATGTGCCTTCGCGGCCGCCGGTGGAGGTGGCGTGTGCGGTGTAGAGGACCTTGTCGAGAGCCATGGTGATGTTTCCTTTGGGAATGGGTTGGGGGAGGGAATAGGCGAAGCGCAGCGGCTCAGTGGTCCGCCGCGTCGGGATGGGCCTGCAGTTCGTCGCGCAGCCGCTTGAGTCGTTGCGTGAGCGTGGCGAGTTCATCGAGGCTGCAGCCGGCGGCGCAGGCGACCTGCGGCGGCACCTTGGCGGCGCGGGCCTTCAGCGCGCGGCCGGCGGCGGTGAGGCGCAGCAGCACGCGGCGCTCGTCGGCCCGGTCGCGTTCGCGCTGGATCAGCCCGTTCGCTTCGAGCCGCTTGAGCAGCGGCGTCAGCGTGCCCGAATCCAGCTGCAGGCGCTGGCCCAGTTCGGAGACGGCGATCGCATCGCGCTCCCAGAGCACGAGCATCGCGAGGTACTGCGGGTAGGTCAGGTTGAGCGGGTCGAGCAGCGGCTTGTACAGCTTGGTCATCGCGAGAGACGACGAATAGAGCGCGAAGCACAGCTGGTGGTCCAGCTTCAGCAGCTCGGCAGCGGGCACCTTCTGAAGCGGATTCGATTTCGACATGACGCAATTGTATTGCACACAACTTAAATGAGGCAAGACCTTGCTCGGCGAAAGGGGTTCGGTGCCCGCGTGCCGGGAATGCCGCTTGCCTCGACCCGGCAATGAGCGCTTCCGTGAACTCGGCGGCCGTGCGCCGCTCGCTGCGAGAGACCTTCGGCATCACGCGCCTGCACGAGGGGCAGCAGCAGGTGATCGAGCGGGTGCTGGCTGGCGACGACACGCTCGCCATCATGCCCACCGGCGCGGGCAAGTCCTTGTGCTACCAGCTGCCCGCGCTCCATCTGGAGGGCACGACGGTCGTCGTGTCGCCGCTGATCTCGCTGATGAAGGACCAGGCCGACAAGCTCGCAAAGGCCGGCGTCACCGCGCTGCAGCTGAACAGCGCCTTGTCCCGGCGGGAGCAGGACGAGGCGATGCAGCGCATCGCCGGCAGCGACGCGGCCATCGTGTTCGCCACCCCCGAGCGCCTCACGGACACCGACTTCATCGACGCCTTGAAGAAGCGCCGCATCGCGCTCCTCGTCGTCGACGAAGCACACTGCATTTCACAGTGGGGCCACGACTTCCGGCCGGCTTTCCTGGAGATCGCGCAGGCGCTCAAACGCCTCGGCGAACCGCCGCTGCTGGCGCTGACCGCGACGGCGATCGCCGAGGTGGTGCAAGACATCCGCGAGCAGCTCGGCCGGCCGCGCATGCATGTCGTCAACACCGGCATCTACCGGCCCAACCTGCGCTTCGAGGTGGCCCAGGCGACACGCGAAGACCAGAAGATGGAGCTGCTGCTCGATGCTCTGCGCAAGGCGAGCGGCTGCGGCATCGTCTACACCGCCACCGTGAAGGCATGCGAGGAAGTACACGAGCGTCTGCGCGCCGCCGGCGAGTCGGTCACCTGTTATCACGGCCGCCTGCCGGCGGCCGAACGCCGCGCGAACCAGGATCGGTTCATGAACGGCGACACGCGGGTGATGGTGGCCACCAACGCGTTCGGCATGGGCATCGACAAGTCCGACGTGCGCTTCGTCATCCATTACCAGATGCCGGGCAACCTCGAGTCGTACTACCAGGAGGCGGGCCGCGCAGGCCGCGACGGAGGGCCGGCGGACTGCGCCTTGCTGTTCTTCCGCAAGGACAAGCAGGTGCAGCAGTTCTTTCTCGCCAAGCGCTACCCG
Organism: Burkholderiaceae bacterium; assembly: GCA_905339355.1. GTDB lineage: Bacteria > Pseudomonadota > Gammaproteobacteria > Burkholderiales > Burkholderiaceae_C > Albitalea. Next base: position 10,210 of record CAJPFZ010000609.1, on the reverse strand, counting down.
AGCGCCGACGACCTGCAGGCCGTGCATGCGGTCCTGACGGCCGCGGCGCAGCCCCTCGCTCTCGAGGCGATCGCGCAGACCTTGAACGGCGTGACGCGCAACCGCATCCTCGTCACGCTGAAGCTACTGCGTGACGCCGGCATCGCAAGCGCCAACCGGGTTCACGCCTGGTCGCTGAAGCCGGGCGTGCCGGTGGACATCGAGAGATTCCGGGAACTGGCGAGCGCCTACGAAGACAAGGGCGAGCGCGACCAGGAGGCGCTGGAGCGCATGGTGTTCTATGCCCAGACGGGCTTCTGCCGCTGGCGTGTGCTGCTCGAGTATTTCGACGAGCCGATGCCGCAAGGAGATCGCTGCGGCCATTGCGACAACTGCCTGCGGCCGCCGCCTGAGCGGGTGGTGGAAGACGACGCGCAGATCGCCGTGCCGCCGATCAGCGCGTCCCCGTTCAAGACCGGCGATGAAGTGCGCGTGGCGCGCTACGGCAGCGGCCGGGTGCAGCAGGTCGCCGGCGGAGAAGTGACGGTGCTGTTCCCCGACGGCGTCGCACGCGCCTTCGTCGCCGAGTACTTGCGCACGGCCTGACCGCGGCGCCACCCGGAATTCACCCGGGCGACGACTCCGCGCTCATCGTGTCGATCTGCGTGCTGAGTTCGAGCCAGCGGCCTTCGAGCTGCTCGATCTCGTCGGTCACGAGTTTCAGCCGCTTGCCTTTTTCGGCCAACTCGGCCGGCGGCAAGGTGTTCTCGGCGAACAGCACCTCGATCTTGTCGCGTTCGCTGAACAGCACACCGAGCCGGTTGTCGATCTTGTTGAGTTCGCGGCGCAGCGGCTTCACCTGCTCGGCCTTCTGCTGGCGCGCCAGCGCCGCGGCCTTGCGGTCTTCCTTGCGGCTCGGCCCGGCGTCGCTCGATGGTTTGGAGGCCGCGTCGCGCATCGCCTTGGCCTGCACCTTCGCCGTCTCCAGCAGCCAGCGCTGGTAGTCGTCGAGGTCGCCGTCGAACGGGCGCACTTCGCCGTCGGCGACCAGCCAGAACTCGTCGCAGACTTCGCGCAGCAAGGCGCGGTCGTGGCTCACCAGCATCACGGTGCCCTCGAACTCGTTGAGCGCCATCGAGAGCGCCTCGCGGGTGTCGAGGTCGAGGTGGTTGGTCGGCTCGTCGAGCAACAGCAGGTTGGGGCGTTGCCACACGAGCATCGCGAGCACGAGACGCGCCTTCTCGCCGCCGCTCAAGGTGCCGACCGCCTGGTTGACCATGTCGCCCTCGAAGCGGAACTGGCCGAGGAAGTTGCGCAGCTCCTGCTCGCGCGCCTGCGGCGAGACCTCGCGCGCGAGGCGGATCATGTGGTTGAGCGGCGAATCGTTGGGCCGCAACACGTCCATCTCCTGCTGCGCGAAATAGCCGATCGCGAGGCCCTTGCCTTCGGTGATCGTGCCGGCCAGCGCCGGCTGCGTGCGAGCGACCGTCTTCACGAGGGTGGACTTGCCCTGTCCGTTTGCGCCGAGGATGCCGATGCGCTGGCCTGCCAGCACCGAACGGTTGATGCCGCGCACGATGACTTTTTCTCCGTACCCGACAGCGACGTCCTGCATCGCCAGCATCGGGTTGGGCAGGCTCAGCGGTTCACGGAACTCGAAGGAGAAGTCCGCCGCCGTCAGCACCGGCGCCAGCTTCTCCATGCGCGCCAAGGCCTTCACCCGGCTTTGCGCCTGCTTGGCCTTGGAGGCCTTGGCCTTGAAGCGGTCGATGAACTTCTGCAGGTGGGCGATGCGCTCCTTCTGCTTCTCGTAGCTCGCCTGCTGCAGCGACATGCGCTCGGCGCGCATCTCCTCGAACGCGGTGTAGTTGCCGGTGTAGCGCGTGAGCTTGGTGTCTTCGAGGTGCAGCGTGACGCGCGTGATCGCGTCGAGGAACTCGCGGTCGTGGCTGATGATGATCAGCGTGCCCTCGTAGCGCTGCAGCCAGGCCTCCAGCCACACCAGGGCGTCGAGGTCCAGGTGGTTGGTCGGCTCGTCGAGCAGCATCAGGTCGGCCGGGCACATCAGCGCACGCGCGAGCTGCAGCCGCATGCGCCAGCCGCCGGAGAAGCTGTTGACCGGCGCGTCGAGCTGCTCGGACTTGAAGCCCAGCCCCAGCAGCATGGCCTGCGCGCGGGCGCGGGCGTCGAAGCCGCCGGCGTCGCTGATCGCGTGGTGCGCATCGGCGATCGCATGGCCGTCGTCGGCCGCCTCGGCCTGCGCGAGCTGAGCCTGCGCTTCCATCAGGCGCGTGTCGCCCTGCAGCACGAAGTCGGTCGCGCCGTCTCCGGTCTCGGGCATGTTCTGCGCCACTTCGGCCATGCGCCAGCGCGGCGGCATGTCGACGTCGCCGGCGTCGGCGTGAAGGCGGTTCGTCAGCAGCGCAAACAGCGAGGATTTGCCGGCGCCGTTGCGCCCGACCAGGCCGATCTTCTCGCCGGGCTGCAGGGTGACGGTCGCGCCGTCGAGCACCACCTTGACGCTGCGGCGCAGCGTCACTTCGCGCAGCGTGATCATTGGCGGCTCCAGCGGGCAAGCGCCTCGCGCGTGACGAGCAGCACCTGATCGTCGCCGGCGCTGGTCTCCATCCAGGCGACTTCGAGCCGGCGGAACGCATGCTCGAAATGGGCGCGTTCGTTGCCGATCTCCAGCACCAGCACGGCGTCCTTCGTCATCTTCGCCGGCGCGTCGCGCAGGATGCGGCGCACCAGGTCCATGCCGTCGTCGCCGCCGGCAAGCGCAAGCGACGGCTCATGCCGGTACTCGTCCGGCAAGGCGCTCATGCTCTGGGCGTTGACGTAGGGCGGGTTGCACACGATCAGGTCGTAGGGCCCGGCCACGTCGTTGAGCAGGTCCGACTTGATGAGCGTGATGCGCTTGCCGAGCTTGTGGCGGTCGACGTTGATGCGGGCCACGGCGAGGGCATCGTCCGAGATGTCGGCCGCGTCGACGATCACCTCGGGGTAGGCCAGGGCTGCGATGACGGCGAGGCTGCCGTTGCCGGTGCACAGGTCGAGCACCTTGCGCGTTGTGTCCGACAGCCAGGCGTCGAGCTGGCCGGTGCCTTCGCCGTCGGCGAGCAGTTCGGCGACGAAGGAGCGCGGCACGATGGTGCGCTCGTCCACGTAGAAGGGCACGTTCTGCAGCCAGGCTTCCTTCGTCAGGTAGGCGGCGGGCTGGCGAGTCTCGATGCGCCGGCTGACCAGCGCCTCGGCCTTCGTGCGCTCCTCGTCGCTCACGACCTTCTTCGCGTGCGCCTCCAGCGCGTCGAGTTCCATCCCCAGCGACCAGAGCACCAGCCAGGCCGCCTCGTCGAAAGCGTTGGCCGTGCCATGCCCAAACGAAACGCCCGCCTGTTTGAGGCGGGCGGCTTCAGCCGTAATCAGTTCAATCAGGGTCATAAGAGGAGATTTTCCATCGTCCGCCGGTAGATGTTCTTCAGCGGCTCGATGTCCGAGACGAGGACGTGCTCGTCGATCTTGTGGATGGTCGCATTGATCGGCCCGAATTCGATCACCTGCGGGCAGATCCTGGCGATGAAGCGCCCATCGGACGTGCCGCCTGTCGTGGAGAGCTGGGTCGTTCGGTCGGTCTCGGCCTGGATCGCCTGCGACAAGGCCTTGCTCAGGCTGCCGACGGGCGTCAGGAAGGGCTCGCCGCCGAGCGTCCACGCGAGGTCGTACTCGAGACCGTGCCGGTCGAGCACGGCGTGCAGCCGCTGCTTCAGCGAGGCCGGCGTCGACTCGGTGGAGAAGCGGAAATTGAAGTCGACCACCAGCTCGCCGGGAATCACGTTGCCCGCACCCGTGCCGGCGTGGATGTTCGAGACCTGCCAGCTCGTGGGCGGGAAGTACTCATTGCCGCGATCCCATTCGATCGCCACCAGCTCGGCCAGCGCCGGCGCTGCCTGGTGGATCGGGTTGCACGCGAGTTGCGGGTAGGCGATGTGTCCCTGCACCCCCTTGATCGTGAGCCGGCCCGAGAGGCTGCCGCGCCGGCCGTTCTTGACCACGTCGCCGAGCTGATCAACGGAGGTGGGCTCGCCCACGACGCAGCAATCGATGCGCTCGCCCAGCTGCTGCAGCCGTTCGACCAGCCTGACCGTGCCGTCGTTGGCCGGGCCTTCTTCGTCGCTCGTGATCATCAGCGCGATCGAGCCCGCATGCTGCGGATGGGCCGCGACGAACTCCTCGATCGCCACCACCATCGCCGCCAGCGAGGTCTTCATGTCGGCCGCACCGCGGCCGTAGAGCCGGCCATCCCGATGCGTGGGCACGAAGGGGTCGCTTTTCCACTGCGCGAGCGGGCCGGTCGGCACCACGTCGGTGTGCCCGGCAAAGGCGAGCAGCACGCCGTCCGTGCCAAGGCTGCCGCGGCGCAGCGCCCACAGGTTGGTGACGCGGAACTCCTCAGGCCCGCTCACGAGCGTTTCGCAGGTGAAGCCGAGCGCCTTCAGCCGTTCGGAGATCAGTGCTTGGCAGCCGCCGTCGTCGGGCGTGACGGAGCGGCAGGCAATCAGCTGCTCGGTGAACTGGAGCGTGCGCGACATCAGTACTTCGTCAGCGGCGCGCCGCGCGTGGTCGAGTCTTCGGGGCGCACGTCCAGCATGATCTCGGTGAAGGTCGGCTGGTCGTCCGACTCCTCCTTCTTCGCCACGATGCGCGACACCGGGCTCATGTCGTTCTGCAGGCGCCACATCAGGTTGGTCGGCGAGTCGGCGAAGGCGAGGCCTTCGTCGCGCGTGATCATGCCTTGCGTGATGAGGCGCGCCAGGTCCTGCTCGAAGGTCTGCGAGCCTTCGGCCATGGATTTCTCCATCGCCTCCTTGACGCCGTTGAAGTCGCCTTGCTCGATCAGCTCCTGCACCAGCTTGGTATTGAGCATCACTTCGACCGCCGGCACGCGGCCGCCGGCGACCGCGCGCACGAGGCGCTGCGACACGATGGCGCGCAGGCCCGCCGACAGGTCGGCCAGCAGCGCAGGGCGCGACTCGGGCGTGTAGAACGACAGGATGCGGCCCAGCGCGTGGTAGCTGTTGTTGGCATGCAGCGTCGACAGCACCAGGTGCCCCGACAGCGCGTAGGAGATGGCGGCCGTCATCGTTTCGCGGTCGCGGATCTCGCCGATGAGGATGCAATCGGGGGCCTGGCGCAGCGCGTTCTTCAGCCCGATCTGCAGCGACTGGGTGTCCCGGCCGACTTCGCGCTGGTTGACGACCGACTTCTTGTTCGTGAACAGGAACTCGATCGGGTCTTCGATCGTGAGGATGTGTCCCGCGAGCTGCTGGTTGCGCTGCTCGAGCATCGAGGCGAGCGTGGTGGTCTTTCCGGTGCCGGTGGCGCCGACCATCAGGATCAGGCCGCGCTTCTCGAGGATCAACGTGTTCAGCAGCGGCGGCAGGTTCAGCGTGTCGAGCGCGGGAATGTGGTGCGGGATGCAGCGCAGCACCGCGGCCACCGAGCCGCGCTGCTTGAAGCCGCTCAAGCGAAAGCTGCCCACGCCGGCCAGCCCGACGCCGACGTTGAGTTCGCCGGTGTCTTCGAGTTCTTCCATCTGCGATGGGGTGAGCAGCTCCGACAGCAGCTGCCTGGGCTGGGTGTGCGTGAGCGGCTGGTCGCTCAGCTGCAGGATCTGTCCGTTGATCTTGATGAGGATGGGCGTGTTGGCCGACAGGTACACGTCCGACGCGCCCTTGTCGGCCATCAGCCGAAGCACCCTCTCCATGTTTCCGCTCATCTTCGCCCCTTCCTGTCTTTCGAAACGCCGATCATTCCACGCTTTCATTGCCGAACACGCTGTAACGATTGCCCGCCCGGTGCTTGGACAGGTACATCGCCTCGTCGGCGCGCTGGATCAGCTCGGCCGCGTCGAAGGCGTCGCGCGGATAGAGGCTGATGCCGATGCTCACACCGAGGTCGACGGCGTGCTGGTCGACGACCATGCGCCGGGCAAAGCAGTCGAGCAGAACCTGCGCCACGCGCCGCGCCTCGTGCTCTTCGTCCATCGACTCCAGCAGGATAACGAATTCATCGCCGCCCCAGCGTGCCACGGTATCGACTTCGCGCACCGAAGACTTGAGCAAGCGTGCAGTCTTCACGAGCGCGAGGTCGCCGATCGCGTGCCCATAGCTGTCGTTGATTTGCTTGAAGCGGTCCATGTCGACGAACAGCACCGCGAGACAGCCGCCCTGGCGTTTCGTCTGCACGATCGCATGCTCCAGCCGATCGAGGAACATCGCACGGTTCGGCAAGCCCGTCAGCGTGTCGTGGCGCGCCATGTGGGCGAGGTGGCGGCGGCTCGCATCGAGTTCGGCCAGCGTCGACGCGATGCGCGACTGCATGTCCCGAAATCCGCGCGCCAGCTCGCCGATCTCGTCCCCGCGCTGCGTGGGCAGTTCGCCCTGGGCCTGGTCGTCCGCGAAACGCCGCACCTCGCCGGTCATCTGCTTGAGCGGCCGCGTCACGAGGCGCGCCGCAAACACCGCCAGCACGATCGCGCCTGCGCTGAACGCGGCGACGATCTGCAGCACCGTGAGGCCCAGGGTGCGGCTGGACGCGAGGATCTCCGACAGCGGCTCGGCGACACCCACCACGACGAAGCTGCGTGCGTCGTCGCGCGCAAGCGGCAAGCGGATGAACGCGCCCAGCAGCGGCTGGAGCCCGGGCGAGCCGAGTTCGGCACGCGCCAGCACGGCCGGGCTGTTGCCGTCGAGCAGCGGCTGCACGTCGCCGAAGGTGTCTTGAACGAGCACGCGCTGGCCGTGGTCGAAGCCGAAGGCCTGCGACGCGTCCGGGTGCACGAGGAAGTCGCCCCACTCGTTGGTCACGAAGAGCCTGAAGTAGGGCGGAAGGTCTGCGCGCAAGTCGCTGAAGATCTGCGACACGTCGACGGTGAACACGACGAGCCCGAGCGGCTGGCCCGCGTCGCTCACGACGGGGCTGGACACGTGCAGGCACGGCTGGTTCAGGGCCGAATGCGAGCCGACTTCGCGGTTGATCGCCATCTTCGACAGGAACAGCTGGCCGCGCGGCAGTGCGAGCGCGCGAAAGACGTAGGGGAAGTGCGCCTTCTCCTGCAGCCGATCGTCGATCACGCGCACCGTGCCCTGGCTGTCGCGGTCCACCCGCACGACCTCGAGGCCATGCTCTTGCGCTCCGATATAGCGGATCTGCAGATAGTGCGGGTTGGCCCGCAGCATCGCGTGGAAGGCGTCCGCCAGCGCCGACTTGTGGCTCTCCACCATGGCGTCTTGCCCCTCGGCGATGGCGCGTGTGGTCTCCAGTTCGGTGAAGAAGCGAACATCGTCGCCGATGCCCCGCACGAGCGTGGTGAGCCGGCGGCCGGCGCCCCGCGTCGCCGACATCAGGTCGCGCTCGGCGGCTCGCACCAGCAGCTCGCGGCTTTGCAGGAAGGAATAGAGGCCGGTGAGGCCGGTCGCCAGCACCCCGAACGCCGACAGCAGCACGGCGAGGCGAAAGAGGATGCCGTATCGCATGCTTCAGCGCGGATGGAGGAGGGTCGCCAGTCGCTCGCCTGACACGATGCGCGCCCACAGCGCGGAGCGGCGCGCGGCGTCTTCGACAGGCTGGAGCCAGATGATCTTGTCGACCCGGCCGTCGATGCCGCCGCCTTCCACGGTGTTGGCCAGCCCCTGCCGCTCGGTCAGCGCGCGCCCGACCGGCTTCTCCAGCATGTAGTCGATCCAGGCCTCGGCCAGCGGCTTGTTGCGTGCGCCGCGGGTGACCGTCCAGCAGTCGAGCCAGGCGAGTGCGCCTTCGCGCGGGATCGTGTAGCCGATGTCGGCGCCGGCCTTCTTCAGCTGTTGCACCTGCTGCGTGCCGTAGTTGGCGAAGAGCAGGGCGGCGCGCTGCTCGCGAAAGAGCTGCACCGATTCTTCGGGCAGGCTGTAGAAGGCGAGCACATTGCGCCGCAGCGCGACGAGGTGCTCGACCACGGCGCGGTAGGCGGCCTCGTCGAGCCGGAACGGATCGGGCAAGCCCAGCGCCAGCGCGGCGATCGAGAAGTTGTGCCCGCCGGTGTCGAAGGCCAGCACGCGGCCCTTGAAGGCCGGATCCCACAGCGCGCTGATCGACGCCGGCGGCTCCTTGAGTTGCTGGCGGTCGTGGATCAGCCCCATCTCCGAATACGTGTAGGGCACCGCATAGGTCTCGGCGCCACGCGCGATGTTGGGGATCGACACCGGGTCGCGAAAGCGCGGCTGCTGCGTTGCCACGTTCGGGATGGCGGCCAGATTGAGCGGTGCCACCAGGCCGGCGTCGAGATAGCGCCTCAACTCGGCGGTGTTGACCGCGAAGACGTCGAAGTCGGCGCCGCCGTTGGCGTTGACCTGCTCCCACAAGGTTTCGTCGGAGCTGACGACGGACACCTGCACGGCCACCTTGTGGCGCTGCTCGAAGGCTTTGACGATGTCCGGATCGGCATAGCCCGGCCAGGCGAGCACGCGCAGGGTTTCGGCCGAGCGCGCGACGCCGGGCAGGCCGGCCGCAGCGAGCATGGCGGCGCCCAGCCGAACGGCGGCCCGGCGATTCATGCTCGGGCCGGGACGCCGCATAGGCTAGCTGCGCAGCAGGTCGTTGATGCTCGTCTTGGCGCGGGTCTGTGCGTCGACGCGCTTGACGATCACCGCGCAGTACATGCTGTACTTGCCGTCGGCGCTGGGCAGGTTGCCGCTCACCACCACCGAGCCCGCGGGGATGCGGCCGTAGCTCACCTCGCCGGTGGAGCGGTCGTAGATCTTCGTGCTCTGGCCGATGTAGACGCCCATCGCGATCACGCTGTTCTCTTCGACGATCACGCCCTCGACCACTTCGGAGCGCGCGCCGATGAAGCAGTTGTCTTCGATGATGGTCGGGTTGGCCTGCATCGGTTCGAGCACGCCGCCGATGCCGACGCCGCCCGACAAATGCACGTTCTTGCCGATCTGCGCGCAGGAGCCGACGGCGGCCCAGGTGTCGACCATCGTGCCTTCGTCGACGTAGGCGCCGATGTTGACGAAGCTGGGCATCAGCACCACGTTCTTCGCGAGGTAGCAGCCGCGCCGCGCCACCGCTGGCGGCACGATGCGCACGCCCGAGGCGCGGATCTCTTCTTCGCTCAGGTGCGCGAACTTCGTCTTCACCTTGTCGTAGAAGGCCAGGTCGCCGGCGTGCGTGAGCTGGTTGTCGTTGAGCCGGAAGGACAGCAGCACGGCCTTCTTGACCCACTGGTTCGTCGTCCACTGGCCCACGCCCTGGCGCTCCGCGACACGCACGCGGCCTTTGTTGAGATCGGAGATGACCTGCTCGACGGCTTCGCGCACCGCGGGGCTGTTGGTCGGCGTCAGCGACGCGCGGTTTTCCCAGGCGAGTTCGATCGTGGATTGCAGTTGCGGTGTCGTCATGAGCGCTTCGGTGAAGGGGGCGAAAGGGATTGGGCGAAGGAGACGATGCGCTGCGCGGCTTCGAGGCATTCGTCGGCCTCGGCCACCAGCGCCATGCGGATGCGTCCGGCGCCGGGATTGACGCCGTTGGCGTCGCGCGCCAGCAGGCTGCCCGGCAGCACGGCGACATTGTATTGAGCCAGCAGCCCCCGCGCGAAGGCGACGTCGTCGAGACCGAGCTTGGACACGTCGGCCCACAGGTAGAAGGCGGCGTCGGGCAGCTTCACGTCGAGCACCTCGGCCAGTAGCGGGGCGACACGCTCGAACTTGCGCCGGTATTGCTCTCGGTTCTCGACCACGTGGCGCTCGTCGCTCCAGGCGGCGATGCTCGCGCGCTGCACGGTCAGGCTCATTGCGCTGCCGTGGTAGGTGCGGTAGAGCAGGAACTGCTTGATCAGCGCGGCGTCGCCCGCGACGAAGCCCGAGCGCATGCCCGGCACGTTGGAGCGCTTGGACAGGCTCGTGAAGGCGACGAGGCGGCGGAAGTCCTTGCGGTCGAGCTGCAGCGCGGCTTCGAGCGAGCCGAGCGGCGGCTCGTCGCGGAAATAGATCTCCGAATAGCACTCGTCGGAGGCGATCACGAAGCCGTGCCGGTCCGACAGCTCGAACAGCTTCTTCCATTCCGAAAGCGGCATCACCGCACCGGTCGGGTTGCCGGGCGAGCACACGTAGAGCAGTTGCGTGCGCGCCCAGACTTCCTCGGGCACGGCGTCCCAGTCGGCGGCGAAGTTGCGCTTCGGGTCGCTGTTGGC
>CAJPFZ010000608.1 GCA_905339355.1 Burkholderiaceae bacterium | reverse complement strand
GAGGCCGGCGCCTGCCTGATGGTGCAGGGCGCCAACGGCAGCGGCAAGACCAGCCTGCTGCGCATGCTCTGCGGCCTGTCCCAGCCGGCGGCCGGCGAGATCCGCTGGAACGGCGAACCGATCCGCAAGCTGGCGGAGGATTACCGCGGCGAACTGCTCTACTGCGGCCACGCCGGCGCGGTCAAGGACGACCTGACGGCGCTGGAGAATACGCGCATCGGTGCCACGCTGGCCGGCGCACCGGTCGACGAGGAAGCGGCGCGGTCGGCGCTGCGGCAACTGGGTTTGAAGGGCCGCGAGGACCTGCCGGCGCGCGTGCTTTCGGCAGGGCAGAAGCGGCGCGTGGCGCTCACCCGCCTGTTGCTGGAGAAAAGGAAACTGTGGGTGCTGGACGAGCCGCTGACGGCGCTGGACAAGGCGGCGGTGGCGAATCTCTGCGGCATGATCGACGCGCACCTGTCCGGTGGCGGCATGGCGGTGCTGACCAGCCACCAGGATCTGCCGCTGGCCGGTCGCATCGAGCACCTGCGGCTGGACTGATGGGCGAGGCGAGTCTTCTGTCAGTGCTCGCCGCCGTGATCCGGCGCGACCTGCTGCTTGCCGCGCGGCGCAAGTCGGACGTGCTGACGACGCTGTTCTTTTTCGTCATCGTCGTCAGCCTGTTCCCGCTCGGCATCGGGCCGGAGATGGCGACGCTGCGGCAGATCGCCCCCGGCGTGCTGTGGGTGGCGGCGCTGCTGGCGACCATGCTGTCGCTGCCGCGGCTGTTCGCGGCGGACCATGCCGACGGCACGCTGGAGCAGATGGCGCTCTCGGCGGTGCCGCTCGGCGTGCTGGTGACGGGCAAGATCGTCGCCCACTGGCTGCTCTCCGGCCTGCCGCTGGCGCTGCTGGCGCCGGTGCTGGGCCTGCAGTTCGACCTGCCGGCCGATGCGCTGGGGGTGATGGTGCTGGCGCTGCTGATCGGCACGCCGGTGCTGTCGCTGATCGGCGCCGTGGGGGCGGGACTGACTTTGGGCGTGCGCGGCGGCGGCGTGCTGGTGTCGCTGCTGGTGCTGCCCCTCTATGTGCCGGTGCTGATCTTCGGCGCCGGCGCGGTGGAGTCGCACATCGGCGGGCTGGGCGCGACGGCGCACCTGTCGCTGCTGGCGGCCTTCCTGGCGCTGGCGGCGTTTTTCGGACCGTGGGCAACCACGGTGGCTTTGAGAATCGCATTGGAATGAACAACCGCATCATCAACTGGTTCAAGTTCGCCTCGCCGCAGACCTTCTATCCGCTGGCGGGGAAGCTGATTCCCTGGTTCTGGGCGCTGACGGCCGTCTTCGGCCTGGCCGGCCTCTACATCGGCTTCTTCGTCGCCCCCACCGATGCCCAGCAGGGCGAGGGCTACCGCATCATCTTCGTGCATGTGCCGGCCTCGTGGATGTCAATGTTCATCTATCTCGTGATGGCCTTCTGGGCGGCGCTGGGCCTCGGCTTCAACACGCGCCTCTCCGGCATGATGGCCTCGGCGCTGGCGCCGACCGGGGCGCTTATGGCCTTCCTCTCGCTGTGGACCGGCGCCCTCTGGGGCAAGCCGATGTGGGGCACCTGGTGGGTGTGGGATGCGCGCCTGACCTCCGAGCTGATCCTGTTCTTCCTCTACATCGGTTTCATCGCCCTGCAGTCGGCCATCGACGACCCACGCCGCGCCGACAAGGCCGGCGCCGTGCTGGCGCTGGTCGGCGTCGTCAACATCCCCATCATCTATTTCTCGGTGAAGTGGTGGAACACCCTGCACCAGGGCGCCTCGGTCAGCCTGACGCGCTCGCCCTCGATGGCGCAGACCATGCTGTGGGGGATGCTGCTGATGGCGCTGGCGTTCTGGATGTACTCCATCGCCGTCTCGCTCACCCGCGTGCGCGCCATCATCCTCGAGCGCGAGCGCCACGCCGGCTGGGTCGAGGAGTTGACCGAGGTCAAGCCATCATGAACTGGGGCAGCGCCTCCGAATTCTTCGCCATGGGCGGCCATGCGTTTTACGTGTGGGGCTCCTTCGGCGCCTGCGCGGCGCTGATGGCGATTGAACCTATGCTTGCCCGGATGCGTCGAAGCCAGGCCATCAACGAACTTCGGCGCGAGATCCGCGCCCGCAACGAATCCCAAGATGAAACCTAGACACAAACGCTTCGCCCTCATCGGCGGCGGCCTCGCCGTGCTGGGCCTCGCCGCCGCGCTGGTGCTCAACGCCTTCCAGAGCAACCTGGTGTTCTTCTTCACGCCGACGCAGATTGCGGCGGGGGAGGCGCCGAAGGGCAAGGCCTTCCGCCTCGG
>CAJPFZ010000607.1 GCA_905339355.1 Burkholderiaceae bacterium | reverse complement strand
TTCTCCTGGCCCGGCATCGGCAAGTGGCTGGTCGAGGCGATCCACCGCCGCGACTACCCGGCGGTGCAGGGCGGCATCCTGCTGTCGGCCACGGTCATCATCGGCGTCAACCTGATCGTCGACCTGCTGTACGGCGTGATCAATCCGAGGATCCGGCACCAATGAGCGTTCCGCTCGAAACCGCCCTGCCGGCGCCGCCCGGGCCTCTGACGGAGCTGTGGCGCGACTTCCGACGCAACCGCGGCGCGATCATCGGATTGACCATCGTCATCGCGCTGGTGCTGTGCGCGCTGCTCGCCGACGTCATCGCGCCGTACTCGCCCTCGGAGCAGTACCGCGAGGCGACGCTGCGCGCGCCCTCGCTCGAACCGATCGACGGCAACCGCTTCCTGCTCGGAACCGACCCCGTCGGGCGCGACGTGCTGTCGCGGCTGATCCACGGCACGCGGCTGTCGCTGATCATCGGGCTCGTGTCGGTGGGCCTGTCGCTGAGCGGCGGCGTGATGCTCGGCCTGCTGGCGGGATTCTTCCGCGGCGGCGTCGAGTTCACGATCATGCGGCTGATGGACATCATGCTCGCGCTGCCGAGCCTGCTGCTTGCGGTGGCGGTGGTGGCCATCCTCGGGCCGGGCCTCGCCAACGCGATGTACGCGATCGCGATCGTGATGCTGCCGCACTTCGTGCGCCTCACGCGCGCGGCGGTGATCGGCGAACTCGCCAAGGACTACGTCAACGCCTCCCGCATCGCCGGAGCCAGCACGCCGCGCTTGATGTTCGACACCGTGCTGCCCAACTGCGCGGCGCCGCTGATCGTGCAGACGACGCTCGGCTTCTCGACCGCCATCCTCGATGCGGCGGCGCTCGGCTTCCTCGGCCTCGGTGCGCAGCCGCCGACGCCGGAGTGGGGCTCGATGCTCGCGAGCGCGCTCGAGTTCATCCAGAGCGCGTGGTGGGTGGTCACCTTGCCGGGCCTCGCGATCCTCGTGTCGGTGCTGGCCTTCAACCTGATGGGCGACGGGCTGCGCGACGCGCTGGACCCGAAGCTCAAACAATAGTCATGGCCCTGCTCGAAGTCGAGAACCTGACGGTCGAGTTCGGCCCGCCGAAGTCGCCGTTCAAGGCGGTCGATGGCGTCAGCCTGAGCGTCGACGCCGGCGAGGTGGTCGGCATCGTCGGCGAATCGGGTTCGGGAAAGAGCGTCACCGCGCTCGCGCTGATGGGCCTCATCGACGAGCCCGGCCGCGTGCGTGCCGACCGGCTCGCGTTCGACGGCCGCGACCTGCTCACGATGCCCGAGAAGCAGCGCCGCGCGATGCTCGGACGCGACATCGCGATGATCTTCCAGGATCCGATGTCGAGCCTCAACCCGTGTTTCACCGTCGAGTACCAGCTCACCGAAACGCTGCGCATCCACGAGGGCGGCTCGCGCCGGGCGCTGCGTGCGCGCGCACTGGAGCTGCTGCGCGCGGTCGAGATTCCCGACGCCGAACACCGGCTCGACGCCTTCCCGCACCAGCTGTCGGGCGGCATGAGCCAGCGTGTGATGGTGGCGATGGCGATCGCCTGCAACCCGCGCCTTTTGATCGCCGACGAACCGACCACGGCGCTTGACGTGACGATCCAGGCGCAGATGCTCGCACTGCTGCTCAAACTGCAGAGCGAGCGCGGCATGGGCCTGATGCTGATCACGCACGACCTCGGCGTGGTGGCCGAGATCGCGCAGCGCGTGATGGTGATGTACGCCGGGCAGGTGGTCGAGACCTCGCAGGTGCCCGCCATCTTCGAGGCGCCGCACCATCCCTACACCGAGGCGCTGCTGTCGGCGCTGCCCGAGCACAACATCGGCCAGCGCCGCATGCGCTCGCTGCCGGGGGTCGTGCCGGGCGCCTTTGACCGGCCGAGCGGCTGCCTGCTGTCGCCGCGCTGTCCCTACGCGCAGGACAAGTGCCGAGCCGAACGACCGCCGCTGTTCGGTGCAGAGGGCGCGCAGGCGCGCTGCTTTTTTCCGCTCGTGAAGGGCCAGCCGCTGGAGGTGACCGCATGAGCGATGCCACGGTCCTTGACGCGCATGGCCTGACCAAGCACTACCCGGTCTCGCAGGGTTTCCTCAAGCCCAAGGCGCTTGCACGCGCGCTGGATGGCGTGTCCTTCACGCTGAAGGCCGGCAAGACAGTCGCCGTGGTCGGCGAATCGGGCTGCGGCAAGAGCACGCTGGCGCGCCAGATCACGATGATCGAAACGCCGACGGCGGGGCAGCTTCGCCTCGCCGGCGTCGACGTTGCCGGCGCCGACCACGCCACGAAGAAGGCCCTGCGCCGCGAGGTGCAGATGGTGTTCCAGAACCCCTTCGCGAGCCTCAACCCGCGCAAGAAGATCGGCCACGCGCTCGAAGAGCCGCTGGTCATCAACACCACGCTCGACAAGGCCCAGCGCGAGGAGCGCTCGCGCGCGATGATGGCGCGTGTCGGCCTGCGCCCCGAACACCACCAGCGGTACCCGCACATGTTCTCCGGCGGCCAGCGCCAGCGTGTGGCGATCGCGCGTGCGTTGATGCTGCAACCCAAGATCGTCGTCGCCGACGAGCCGGTGTCGGCGCTGGACGTGTCGATCCAGGCGCAGGTGCTCAATCTGCTGATGGACCTGCAGGAAGAGACTCAGGTCGCCTACGTCTTCATCTCGCACAACCTCGCGGTGGTCGAACTGATCGCCGACGACGTGCTCGTGATGTACCTCGGCAAGGTGGTCGAGCAGGCCGACAAGCGCGAGCTGTTCGCGCTGCCGCGCCATCCGTACACGCAGGCGCTGCTGGCCAGCACGCCGCGCATCGACAAGGCCGCGCGCCAGACGCGCCAGGTGCTGTCGGGCGAGCTGCCGTCGCCGCTGAACCCGCCGAGCGGCTGCGCCTTCCACAAGCGCTGCCCGTACGCGCAGCCGCGCTGCGCAGCCGAAGTGCCGCTGCTGCGCCAGCCGGCCGACGGCCGCACGGTGGGGCTGGTGGCGTGCCACTTCGCCGAGGCGGTGGCCGAGCGGGCGTTGGCCTGACTGCCAACCGTGGGATGGCTGCGCGGCGCCGGCCGGCGTATGGTGCGCCGTCACCACCCGCGGGAGTCGGCGATGAACATCGATCGGTCGTGGAGGGCTGCGGCCCGCGGACTCTTCCTCTCAGCCATCGTCGTGCTGCTTTCCGCCTGCGCGACGCCGCGCTACGAGATCCAAGCACCCACCGGAACGACGGTGCCATGCAACGCCGCCACCAGCGGCGGCCCCTGCCAAGTCAAGGCCCAGGTCGCCTGGGTCGGCGCCAGCCTGCACCCGGTGCCCGAGCTGTGGCTGGACGGCGTCGTCGTGCCGAACGCACTGACGCCGGCGACCGGCAATGTCGTCGGCACCCTGCCGATGGCCCCCGGCCCGCACGCCGTCGTCGTCACCGGCGTCCTGTCGGACGGCTGGTCGTTCAAGAGCTACTCGGCGACCTCGAACTTCACCGTCCTGCCACCGCCGCCGCCGACCATGCCGACCGGCGGCCTCACGCTGACGACGCCAGTGGCGGCACTGCTGGTCGAGCGAACCAAGTCCGTCACGGTCCCGATCACGATCACCCGCACGGCACCCTTCGCCGGCGCCGTCACCGTCACCGTGGCCGGCCTGCCGATGGGCGCCACTGCGTCGCCGCTGACGATCGGCCCGATGCAGACCGGCGGCTCGCTGGTGCTGTCGGCGCCGGCATCGGTCGGCTTCGGCAAGTCGTCGCTGACGCTGAGCGGCAGCGCCGGCCCCACCGGGCCGAGCGACACCGCGCCGCTGTCGCTCACCGTCGGCCGCGCCACCGGCCCGTTGATCGAGGCGAACCCGACCCCCTACGCCAGCACGCTGCCGTCGACGGTGACCAGCCGCAGCGGTACCTTCCGCGTCGAGATCTCGACCGGCGCGCCGTCGCTGCCGCAGCCGCGCAAGGCACGCTTCTTCCGCGGCACGCAGCCGCTCGGCAACGAGATCGGCTTCGCGCTCGGGCCGGTGTCCACGCTGGGCGGCGCCGGCTTCTGCGATGACACAGCCGCCGGCGCGCTGACGCGCGGCGTGGTGCTGACGGGCATGCCCGCCGGGTTCGCATCGCAGAACGTCTTCACCTTCGTCGACATGGCCAACCCGCACGCGCTGCGCCAGGTGCCGGCCAACATGCAGTCGTCGGCCCCCGCGCCGCACGTGTTCCAGCCGCGCGTGTTCTTCAGCGCCGACTGCAGCATCGCGCTGGTCGCGAGCGTCAACACGCTGGGGCCGCAGAACCACCTGGTGCAGGTGTTCGACATGATGACCGGCAGCCCGATCGGCAGCGAGATCCCGTTCGACACGCCGATCTTCTCGGCCCTCGTCAAGACCACCGGCACGACGCAGCAGGTGGAGGTCAAGGTCGACACCGGCGCGGCCAACGCCCAGGTGGTGAACCGCGCCGTGCCGTAGCGGCAGCGCGGCGGCGCGCGCTTTGCGACAATCGCGCGATGACCTCCACCGACCTCCAGGCCACGATCGCGCACATGGGCGCGGCCGCGCGCGCGGCCAGCAGCAAGATGGCCGCCGCCCCGACGGCGGCCAAGAACGCCGCCCTGCTGGCCCTGGCGCGACTGCTGCGCAGCGAGTCGGCACAGCTGCAGCCGGACAACGCGCGCGACGTCGAAGCCGCTCAAGCCGCCGGCCTCGCCGCGCCGATGGTCGACCGGCTGCGGCTCACGCCGAAGATCCTGGAGACAGTGGCGCAGGGCTGCGAGCAGATCGCCGCCATGCCCGACCCGATCGGCGAGATCACCGAACTGCGGCGCATGCCGAGCGGCATCAGCGTTGGCCGCATGCGCGTGCCGCTGGGGGTGTTCGGCATGATCTACGAGAGCCGCCCCAACGTGACCATCGAGGCCGCGTCGCTCGCGATCAAGAGCGGCAACGCCTGCATCCTGCGTGGCGGCTCGGAGGCGATCCGCTCCAACCTCGCGCTGTGGCGGCGCGTGCAGACGGCGCTGGCCGAGGCCGGCCTTCCGATCGACGCGGTGCAGCTGGTCGAGACGACCGACCGCGCGGCGGTCGGCCACCTGATCGCGTCGCCCGAGGCCGTGGACGTGATCATCCCGCGCGGCGGCAAGGGCCTGATCGAGCGCATCAGCCGCGAGGCGCGCGTGCCGGTGATCAAGCACCTGGACGGCAACTGCCATGTCTACGTCGACGCGCAGGTCGACATGGACATGGCGCTGCGCGTGACCGACAACGCGAAGACGCAGAAGGTCAGCCCCTGCAACGCGGCCGAGTCGCTGCTGGTGCACGCGGCGATCGCGCCGGCCTTCCTGCCCAGGATCGGCGCGATCTGGGCGGCCAAGGGCGTGGAGATGCGCTGCGACCCCAAGTCGCAGGCGCTGCTGCAGCAGGTGCCGCACGCCAAGATCGTGCCGGCCACCGAGCAGGACTGGAGCGAGGAGTACCTCGCGTCCATCATCAGCGTGAAGGTGGTCGAGAGCCTGGACGAGGCGATCGCCCACATCAACCGCTACGGCTCGCACCACACCGACGCCATACTCACCGAGAACCACCCGAACGCGATGCGCTTCCTGCGCGAGGTCGATTCGGCGAGCGTGATGGTCAATGCCTCGACACGCTTCGCCGACGGTTTCGAGTTCGGGCTGGGCGCCGAGATCGGCATCAGCACCGACAAGTTCCATGCGCGCGGACCGGTGGGGCTCGAGGGGCTCACCTCGATGAAGTGGATCGTGTTGGGACAAGGCGAGGTGCGCAGTTGAGCGGCGACCCGCGTGCTGCGCTCGTCCTCTTCTCCGGTGGCCAGGACTCCACCACGTGCCTCGCCTGGGCGCTCGAGCGCTACGCCCATGTCGAGACGATCGGCTTCGACTACGGCCAGCGGCACGTG
>CAJPFZ010000606.1 GCA_905339355.1 Burkholderiaceae bacterium | reverse complement strand
CTCATGCGGCGATTATCTTGGCTGGGCAACAATCGCCGGCATGACAAGACCCGCTCCTTCGAATGCTCCGCAATCGCTCGCCGGCGTGAAAATCCTCGACCTGTCGCGCGTGCTTGCCGGCCCCTGGTGCACCCAGACCCTTGCCGACCTGGGCGCCGACGTGATCAAGGTCGAGCGCCCCGGCAGCGGCGACGACACCCGGGGCTGGGGCCCGCCCTTCTTGAAGGACACCGAAGGGCACGACACCGCCGAAGCCGCCTACTACCTCGGCACCAACCGCAACAAGCGCTCGATCGGCATCGACATCGCGCAGCCGGCCGGGCAGCAGCTGGTGCGCACGCTCGCTTCGCGCTGCGACGTCTTCATCGAGAACTTCAAGGTCGGCGACATGGCGCGCTACGGCCTCGACGCGCCAGCCCTGCGTGCGCTCAATCCGCGCCTCGTCTACTGCTCGGTGACCGGCTTCGGCCAGACCGGGCCCTACCGCGATCGCGCCGGTTACGACTATGCGGTGCAGGGCATCGGCGGCCTGATGAGCGTGACCGGCGAGCGCGACGACCTGCCCGGCGGCGGCCCGCAGAAGGTCGGCGTGGCCGTGGCCGATCTCTTCACCGGCATGTATGCCGCGGTGGCGATCCTCGCGGCACTGCGCCATCGAGACGTGTGCGGCGAGGGACAATTCATCGACATGGCACTCCTTGACACGCAGGTCGCCATGCTCGCCAACTTGGGCGCCAATTACCTCGCCACGGGCGTCGCGCCCAAACGCGCAGGCAATGCGCACCAGAACATCGTGCCCTATCAGGTGTTCGAGGTGGCCGACGGACACATCATCCTGGCTGTCGGCAACGACGGGCAGTTCGCTAAGTTCTGCGAAGTGGCCGGCCTGCAGGCGTTGGCGCAGGACAGCCGCTTCGCACGCAACGCCGATCGCGTCCGGCAACGCACGCTGCTCGTGCCGCTACTGGCCGAGGTGATGCGAGGCCGCAGCAAGGCCAACTGGCTCGAGTCGCTGGAAGCCGCCAAGGTGCCCTGCGGCGCCATCAACGACCTCGCGGAGGTGTTTGCCGATCCGCAGGTCAGGGAGCGCGGCATGACGGTGGACATGCCGCATCCGCTGTCCGGGAGCGTACCGGTGGTCGCGAGCCCGATGAAGCTCTCGGCGACGCCGGTGCAGTACCGCCGCGCGCCGCCGCTGCTCGGCCAGCACACGGACGAGGTGCTCGCCGAATTCGGCTTCACCCCGCAGCAATGCGCCGCCTGGCGCGAGCAAGGAGCGATCGCATGACAGACTTCGTCTTGGTGCACGGCGCATGGCACGGCGCCTGGTCCTGGAAGCGGGTGCTGCCCGCCCTGTGGTCGGCGGGCCACCGCGCCTTCGCCGTCAGCCTGAGCGGCGTCGGAGAACGCCGGCTTGCCCTCTCGCCGGCCATCACGCTGGACACCCACATCGAAGACGCGCTGGCGGTGATCGAGGCCGAGGAACTGCGCGGTGCCGTGCTGGTCGGCCACAGCTATGCAGGCATGGTGATCACCGGGGTGGCCGATCGCCTGAAGGATGCGCGCGCCCTGTCGCACCTGGTGTACCTCGACGCCGTCGTTCCGCTGCCGGGCGAGAGCTGGTCCAGCGGGCATTCGCCGCAGACAAAGGCGCAGCGGCGTGAGGCCATCGCACGACACGGCGCGCTGCCGCCGGCCGACCCGGCGGTCTACGGCCTCAGCGGCGAGGACCATGTCTGGGTGGCGCGCCGCCAGACTCCTCAACCCGGCGGGGTCTACGACTCGCCGCTCGGCTTCGACCCGCAGCGCGTGGCGCGCTGGCCGCGCAGCTTCATCGACTGCACCTCGCCCGCGCTCGCCACCATCGACGGCAGCCGCCAGCGCGTGCGCTCAGAGCCCGGCTGGAACGTGATCGAGATCGCCACCGGGCACGACGCGATGGTCAGCGCACCCGACGAATTGCTTGGCGCCCTGCTGGCTCTCGTTCCTTGAGCCCCCCGAAGTAACAGAATGTTTTAGCGAGCTGGGGGCATGCCCCTGCGGGTTGGCGCGGCGCCCCCCGAGGCCGGGGGAAATTGCCGGCGCCCCCTGGATAAAGCCGCGTGCGAAGCAAACACTTCGGGGGGGAACCCGCCGGCGAGGAAGCGTCAGGGCACACGCCTTCGATCGCTCCGCAGGGCGCACACAGGAAGAGACATGGACATGTCCGAGATCAACCGCAATGCGGCCCCGAGTCCGGCCGCGCCCGCAGACCACCGTGATGCAGACCGCTGGCGAGACGTCGTCAATGCCGTCGGCTCGGAAATCGCCGTGCCTCTGACGGCGGCTCTGGAACGAATCCACGCGCTGATCACCAGTGGCCGCATCGACAAGGCCAGCTTGCGCGCGCTGCGCGAGGAGGTCGAGAGCGCGCGACATGCCGGCATGCTCGCGCAACAGCTCACACGCTTCGCCTCGGCGCGGCTGCGCCAGTCGCACGAGAGGCTGGCGCTCGGCGACATGCTGCAGTCGGTGTTGGCGCACCGTACCCGCGAGACGCAGGCTCGCGGCATCACGCTGTCGCCTCAGCTGAAGCCGGCCGACGTGATCGTCGATGCCTCGCTGCTGTTCAGCCTGCTCAACACGCTGCTCGACTGGTCGATGTCGCAAGCGCGCTCGCAGATCGCGTTCACGATCGACATGAAGGCCTGGCCGGCGCACGCGCGGCTCTCCTGCCGCTTTGCCCACCGGCCGGCCGACGAACTCGACGACGGCGCGCCCGGCCCCGCAGCCGCTGAGCTCGACTCGCTGAGCTGGCGGCTGCTGGAGCAGACCGCGTGGACCATGGGGCTGCCGATTTCGCGCACCGAGAACCGCGGCGAGGTGCAGGTGGCCATCGAGTTTCCACGTACGGCGCACGAGCAGATGGAAGGCGTGAGCGCCATCGAAATGGACCAGGGCTTCGGCCTGTCGAGCAACTCCAAGCCGCTGGCCGGCAGCCACGTGCTGGTGGTGGCCTCGCGGCGCGAGATGCGTGTGCGCGTGCGCGACGCGATCCGCCACATGGGCCTGGTGATCGACCTGGTGTCGTCGGTCGACGAGGCACACGACTTCTGCCGCGAAGGCCTGCCGCATGCGATCATCGTCGAAGGCATCCTCAACGGCGAGCGGTTGCGCCAGCTGCGCGCGCAGATCTGCGCCGAGCTGCCCGATTTCCCGTTCGTGGAGATCATCGAAGAGGGCTCGGCGTTCGCGATGTCGGGCTTCGGCGGCGCCTCGATGGGCCGTGTCGGGCGCGACGCGCTCGAAAGCGCGTTGCCCTCCGTGCTGATGTTCGAGCTGTCTCGTTCGCTGTGATGCCCGGTGCACCGCTCAGTACGGCGCGGGCCACCCGAAACGCTCGCAGACCCGTTCGTAACGCAGCCGCAGGTCGGCTTCGTCGCGACCCGGCAGGTTGAGCACGGCCCAGCGGTGTGAGCCCAGCCACTTGATCTCGCGGCGCAACGCCGCCCCCTTCTTCGCGTACAGCTCGAGCCGCGCCTGCGGCTCTTCACGCGCGAGCCAGGCCATGTCGGCGCGCGACGGCAGCCGCGGACAGGAACTGCCATCAAAGCTGCGCCAGACGAAGCTCGCCGCCGCGCCGAAGCGTGGCACGTTCGGCGCCGGCAGCGGCCGCCCCAGCGCCATCGCGAAGCCCAGCTCGTAGGTGTCGATGCCACGCACCCACTCATGGAACTGCGCCAGCTGCGCGGCCAGCCGCGGGTTCACCTCGATCAGCTTCAAGTCGCCCGCGGCGTCGACGAAGAACTCGAGGTTGAAGAAG
>CAJPFZ010000605.1 GCA_905339355.1 Burkholderiaceae bacterium | reverse complement strand
GCTTACTCCTTGAAGTAGACGATCTGGTGGCTGGTGGCGAGGAGGAGGCCGTCGCGGCTCCAGATCTCGGCCACCTGGTCGTGGTAGCCCTTGCCGAAGTGCGAGGCGCGGGCGACGCCGAGCACGGGCGCATCGCCCTGCACCGCCAGCAGCGCGGCGTCGGCGTGGAAGTAGGTGGTCATCGAGACCGTGCCGGCCGGGACGAAGACGGGCCGCCGGATGAAGATGCGCGGATAGAAGACATCGCAGATCGCGGCGAGCGAAAGGAAGTCGAGCGGGCGCGGCGGATCGTCGCGGATCCACTGCGTGCTCACCGAATCGGGGCCTTCGGCGGCGGGCATGGCGGAGAGGTCGCCGCCGCGGACGAAGCGGAAATCGTAGCGGCTGGTCCACGCCGCGGTCTTCACCGGATCGGCGCGGCGCAGCGTCGCCCACGCCGGCGCCTGCGGGAAGCCGGACTCGGTGGCCGCCCACGTCTCGCGGCGCTGGGCGAACACGGCGGTGGCGGTGATCGCGGTCTCGCCGCCCTGCGTCAGCGCCATGCTCCAGTGCTGGGTCGAGCGGTTGGTGCGGGCCGGCACGGCGCCGATGCGGAAGTCGCCGTCGGCGATGGGCGCGGCGTAGTTCACCGTCAGCGCGAGCGGGTCGCCCTGCCGGGCCGGATGCGACAGCACGGCGTTGAGCATGGCGGCGGCGATGACGCCACCGAAGGGGCCAACCATGTTGCCGTAGGCGGGATGCGTGCGGCCGGCCCAGGCACCGTCGCCATTCGCGGCGAGGCGGACGGCTGAGTCGAAGGGATGGTCGGCGCCGCTCATGGCATCGTCTCCACGTTAAGCCGCCGTGCCGCAGCGACTGACTTTTGTCAGAGCGCGACGGCGGCGCGGGTGCCTTGGTCGATGGCGCGCTTGGCGTCGAGCTCGGCGGCGACGTCCGCCCCGCCGATCAGGCTCACCGCCTTGCCGGCCTGCTGCAGTTCGGCGAGGAGCGCACGGTTGGGCTCCTGGCCGGCGCACAATACGATGGTGTCGACGTCGAGCACTTGCCCCTCGTGATCTCCGTCGCCCAGGCGCACGTGCAGGCCGGCGTCGTCGATCTTCTCGTAGCTCACGCCCGCCAGCATCTTGACGTTGCGCCGCTTGAGCAGGGTGCGGCGGATCCAGCCGGTGGTTTTCGCCAGGCCGTCGCCGACCTTGCTGGTCTTGCGCTGCAAGAGCCAGATCTGGCGCGGCGGCGGTTCGTCCGACGGCTTCTTCAGGCCGCCGCGCACGGCGTAGGTGCTGTCGATGCCCCACTCGTTGCGGAAGTGCTCGATATCGTTGGGCTGGTCGCCGCCGTGGGTGAGCAGCTCGGCGACGTCGAAGCCGATGCCGCCGGCGCCGACGATGGCGACCTTGCGGCCGGCCTCGCGGCGGCCTTCGATCACGTCGATGTAGCGCGCCACCTTGGGATGGTCGATGCCGGGAATCTCCGGCGTGCGCGGCAGGATGCCGGTGGCGAGCGCGATGTGGTCAAAGCCATCGGAAGCGAGCTCCGCCGCCGTGGCGCGGTGACTGACTTTCACTTTCACGCCGGTGGCGTCGAGGCGGCGGCGGAAGTAGCGCAGCGTCTCGGCGAATTCCTCCTTGCCGGGGATGCGCTTCGCCAGGTTGAACTGGCCGCCGATCTCGGGCGCGGCCTCGAACAGCGTGACGTCGTGGCCGCGCGCGGCCGCGGTGGTGGCGAAGGCAAGGCCGGCCGGTCCGGCGCCGACGACGGCGACCTTCTTCTTCGCCGCGGCGGGCTGGATTTTGAGCTCGGTCTCGTTGCAGGCGCGCGGATTGACCAGGCAGGAGCAGGTCTTGCGCTCGAAGATGTGGTCGAGACAGGCCTGGTTGCAGGCGATGCAGGTGTTGATCTCGTCGGCGCGTCCGGCGGCGGCCTTGTTCACGAACTCGGCATCGGCGAGGAAGGGCCGCGCCATCGACACCATGTCGGCGTCGCCGCGCGCGAGGACTTCTTCCGCCACGTCGGGGGCGTTGATGCGGTTGGTGGTGACGAGGGGGATCTTCACCTCGCCCTTCATGCGCCGCGTGACCCAGGTGAACGCCGCGCGCGGCACCATGGTGGCGATGGTCGGAATGCGCGCCTCGTGCCAGCCGATGCCGGTGTTGATGATCGTGGCGCCGGCCGCCTCGATGGCCTTGGCGAGCTGCACGACTTCCTCCCAGGTGCTGCCGTCCTCGACGAGGTCGAGCATCGACAGGCGGAAGATGATGATGAAGTTCGGGCCGACCTTCTCGCGCGTGCGGCGCACGATCTCGACGGCGAAGCGGATGCGGTTCTCGAAGGGGCCGCCCCATTCGTCGGTGCGGTGGTTGGTCTTCGGCGCGATGAACTGGTTGATGAGGTAGCCCTCGGAGCCCATGATCTCGACGCCGTCGTAGCCGGCCTTCTGCGCAAGGCGCGCGCAGCGGGCGTAATCGGCGATGGTCTTGCGCACGCCCCAGCCGCTGAGCGCGCGCGGCGCGAAGGGGCTGATCGGCGACTTCAGCCGAGAGGCCGACACCGCCAGCGGGTGGTAGGCGTAGCGGCCGGTGTGCAGGATCTGCAGGCAGATCTTGCCGCCGGCGGCATGCACGGCGTCGGTGACGATGCGGTGCTTGCCCACCTGCCAGGGGAAGGAGAGCTGCGACGCCGTGGGTGCGCCGCGCCCGGCGAGGTTGGGCGCGAAGCCGCCGGTGACGATGAGGCCGGCGCCGCCTTTCGCGCGCTCGGCGAAGAAGGCGGCCATCTTCTCGAAGCCGTTCGGCGATTCCTCCAGGCCGGTGTGCATGGAGCCCATCAGCGTGCGGTTGCGCAGGGTGGTGAAGCCGAGGTCGAGGGGGGCGAGGAGGTGCGGGTATTGAGACATTTTGTTCATTCCGTTTCATTCAAATTTCGTCGTCCTCGCAAAAGCGGGGACCCAGTAGTTTTACGGTTTTCGTGGATTCCCGCTTTCGCGGGAATGACGAGAACCGCTTCGTCGTCCTCGCGAAAGCGGGGACCCAATTGTTTGTCGCCGTCGTGGATTCCCGCTTTCGCGGGAATGACGGAATCAAAATCCTAATTGCCTTGCGGCGAGGTCCTTGAGGACCTCTTCGGCGCCGCCGCCGATCATCATCACTTTCACTTCGCGGTAGATGCGCTCGACGCGCACGCCGCGCATGTAGCCGGAGCCGCCGAGGATCTGCACGGCGGCGTCGGCGCAGAACTGCATGGTGCGGGCGGCATAGTTCTTCGCCATTGCCGTCTGCGCCACGGGTTGTTCGCCGCCATCCAGGCGCGAGGCCAGGTCGTCGATCAGCGCCCGCGTCGCCTCGATGCGCTCGGCCATGTCGACCAGCTTGTGGCGAATCACCTGGTGGGCGATCAGCGGCTGGCCGAAGGTCTTGCGCTCGCGCGCCCAGGCGACGGCGTCTTCGAGGCAGGCTTGAGCCGCACCGCAGGCCGAGGCCGCCAGCGTCAAACGCTCGCCGTTGAAGTTGCGCATGATAAGCGGAAACGCCTGGCCTTCGGCACCGATGAGATTGCTGGCCGGCACGCGGCAGTCGTCGAAGTGCAGCTCGGCGGTGTCGGAGGCCCACCAGCCCATCTTCTTGAGTTCGGTGCGGGTGAAGCCGGGGGTGTCGCGTTCAATTCCGAGCAGCGAAACACCGGACGCGCCCGGGCCGCCGGTGCGCACGGCGACCGTATACCAGTCGGCGCGCATGCCGGAGGTGATGAATATCTTGGCGCCGTTGACGACGTAGTGGTCGCCGTCGCGGCGGGCAGTGGTAGCGAGCTGCGCCACGTCGGAGCCGGCGCCCGGCTCGGTGACGGCGAGCGCGCTGATCTTCTCGCCGGCGAGGACGCCGGGCAGGATGCGCGCCTTGAGTTCGGGGGATGCGCCCGCCACGACGGGCGGCAGGCCGATGGTG
>CAJPFZ010000604.1 GCA_905339355.1 Burkholderiaceae bacterium | reverse complement strand
CACGACAAGCTGGTCGCCGCCGGCTACCGCGTGTTCGAGGTGCCGATGGAGCAGGAGTGCAAGGCGCTCGTGAGCGACCCGCGGCGCGGCAAGAACATGTTCGCGCTCGGCATGCTGTGCCACCTGTACACGCTCGACCTGCAGATCGCGCGCGAGCAGATCGCGCTCACCTTCGGCAAGAAGGATGCATCGGTCGTCAAGACGAACGTGATGCTGCTCGAAGCGGGCCACGCCTGGGCGGCGCAGCGCTTCGACTTCAGCTACCGCATTCCCGCCGAGCGGGTGTCGGTGCCGCAGATGGTCATCAACGGCAACACCGCGCTCGCGCTCGGCGTGATGGCCTCGGGCATGGAAATCTGCGCGATGTACCCGATCACGCCGGCCACTTCGGCGTCGCACTACCTGAGCGACGTGTTCGAGAAGGTCGGCGGCCTCGTGCACCAGGCCGAGGATGAAATCGCCGCCTGCGCTTTCGCGATCGGCGCCTCGTACGCCGGGCAGTGCGCGGTGACGATCACCTCCGGCCCCGGCTACTCGCTCAAGCAGGAGGCGATCGGCCTCGCGGTGATGGCGGAGATCCCGCTCGTGGTCGTCAACGTGCAGCGCGGCGGCCCGAGCACCGGCCAGCCGACCAAGGCTGAGCAGGGCGACCTGATGACCGCCATCTTCGGCAGCCACGGCGACGCGCCGAAGATCGTGATCGCGCCGGCCACGATCGAAGACTGCTTCTATTCGATGATCACCGCGCGGCGGCTCGCCGAGACCTTCCGCATGGTGGTCGTGGTGCTGACCGACGGCGGGCTCGCGACCTCGCAGCAGCCCTTCGCGCGGCCGCAGTTCGATCCGGCGTGGGTTGCGCCGCCGATCGACCAGCGCCCGGTGCCCGAAGGCGCCAAGCCCTACGACTGGGACCCCGTCACCGGCCTGTCGCCGCGTTTCATCCCCGGCCAGCCGGGCGGCATGCACACGCTCACGGGCCTCGCGCACGACGCCGACAGCCACGTCGCCTACGACGCACAGATCAACGAGGACACGCTGCACTTTCGCAGCCTGAAGCTCGCGGCGCTGCAGACCACGCTGAAGCCGCCGCCGGTGTACGGCGACGACGAAGGCGACCTGCTCGTGATCGGCTGGGGCAGCACCAAGGGCGCCATCGAAGAAGCCGTGCAGTCGCTGCGCGACGAAGGCAAGCGCGTGTCGTCGCTGCATCTGCAGTTCCTGCAGCCGATGCAAAGCGGCATCAAGCAGGTGATGCAACGCTTCAAGCAGGTGATGACGGTCGAGGCCAACTGGAGCGACCGCCCCGAAGACACGCTGATCAACGAAGACAACCGCCGCTACGCCGCGGTCGCGACCTTGCTGCGCGCCCGCTACCTCGTCGACGTCGACTGCTGGAGCGAAGTGCGCGGCCAGCCGATCAAGCCCGGCACGCTCAAGCGCGTGCTCACGGCCAAGCTCGACGCGATGAAATGACCGGCCACGAAAGGCAGCCCGCGATGAACATGATGACCGCCACCGAATGCCTGCTCGAGATGTGCGACGAGCACTTGGAGCTCGAGGACTACCAGAGCGGCGTGCCGCGCTGGTGCACTGGCTGCGGCGACAACGCCATCCTCGCCGCCGTGCAGCGGCTGTGCCGCGACGAAGGCCTGCGCCCCGAGAAGACGGTGTTCGTCTCTGGCATCGGCTGCTCCAGCCGCTTTCCGCACTACATGAAGACCTACGGCTTCCACGGCATCCACGGCCGTGCGCTGCCCGTGGCCGAGGGCGTGAAGATGTCGCGCCCCGAGCTCGACGTGTTCGTCAACACCGGCGACGGCGACTGCTGCAGCATCGGTGCGGCGCACTGGATCCATGCGCTGCGCTACAACATGAACCTCACGGTGTTCCTGCACGACAACCAGATCTACGGGTTGACGAAGATGCAGGCCTCGCCCACCTCGCCGATCGGCACCAAGAGCAACACCACGCCGCGCGGCTCGGTGCTGGAGGGCCTGAACCCGCTGACCGTCACGCTCGGCGTGCAGAACGTGTCGTTCGTGGCGCAGGCCGTCGACTGGATCCCCGAGCTGATGTACGACATCGTGAAGGCGGCCTACCACCACCGCGGCCTCTCGTTCGTGCGCATCATCCAGCGCTGCCCGGAGTGGATGCCCAAGCTGCACGACCCGTGGATGCAAGACCCGAACCGCGTGCAGGTGCTGCACCACGAGCGCGGGCTCAAGCCGAGCGCGGGCCTCGGCCGCGTCTACAAGAACCAGCGCGAACACGACCCGCTCGACATGGACTCCGCGCGGCGCATCGCGAGCACCACCGACCCGATCCCCGTCGGCATCCTGTACCACAACCCCGAGGTGCCCTGCTACGAGGACTTCAAGCGCAGCACGCTGCTGCGCACGCCGGAGCTGATCCGCGACGGCCTGCAGGCGCAGTTCGACAAGTACACCATCTGGCCGAAGGCCGCCGAGGCCACCGCACCCACCGCCGCGCACGAGGCAGCATGACCATGAGCCCGAACGCCCCACTCACCGCCCCCCACTCCGCCAACCACGCAGACCGCATCGCCTTCTACCTGACCGGGCGCCGCGCCGAAGGCCTGCCCGCGGCGGGCCGCCTGCGCCCCGCGCTGCAGGCCGGCTACCGCAACCTCGCCGCGCTGCGGCACGACTTCCCGCTGGTGCTCGCGCGCAGCGGCGACACGCCGGCGCCCTCGCTGCGCTCGCTGGTAGACGCGGCGCTCGCGCGCATCGCCACCGGCGCCAACGCCGAGCGCACGCGCCGCCAGGTGCTGTGCGTGGAGCACGAGGTGCGCGTGATGCTGCAGGAAGGCGCCGAAGGCTCGCTCGGCGAGCTGTGGGGCAAGGCCGTGCAGCGGCTCGCCGCCGAACGCGACGCCACGTTTGCCGACAGCGCCAAGCGCGCCCGCAGCGCGATGGCCGTGGACGGCCCGCTGCTGGGCTGCGACGGTGCCCTGCCCCAGCGGCTGCTGCGCCACGTGTGGCAGCAGGTGCAGCAGCGCAAGGAAGCCGCCCTGCGCGACCGCCTGGTGCGCTTGATCAAGCAGCTGTCGGACATCCTGCGTGCCGAGTTCGAACACTCCGATGCCGGGCGCACCGCGCCGCAGCTCAAGGCCTCGGTCAGCAGCGGCTATGCCGAGCTGTTCGACTTCGACGCGATGTCGCGGCTGCTCTCGCACGCCGTGCCGCGCGAGCCGATGCCCGAAGCCCGCCGCGACCGCATTCGCCGCCTGCTGGGCGTGCTCGATTCGCAGCCCTTCGTTGCGCTGCCCGATGCGGCCGCCGCGAAAGCCGCCGGCAACGAGGTCTTCGGCTATCTGTTCGACAGCTGCGAGTCCGGCCTCGCGGCCTGGAAAGGCCGCCTGCCGCGGCTGGTGGAGCTCTCGCGCGCGATCGAGATCGCCGAACTCGAGATCGACGGCCGCTACAACCCGGCGCGCCACGACGCGCTGTTCGAGTCGTACGGCGCCAACGGCCTCGAGCCCGAGGAGCTGAACCAGTTTCCCGACTACCTCGTGTGCCTCGACGGCGACACGCTCGGCGCCACCGAACAGGCGCGGCTGATGGAGATCCTCGGCAGCGATTTGCCGATCAAGCTGCTGTACCGCATCGATGATCTGATCGAGGCGCCGCAGGGCGCTCAAGGCGCGCAAAGCCCGGGGCTGCGCGGCCGCCAGATCGCGCACATGGCGATGGGGCTGAACCACGTGTTCGTGCTGCACGCGCCGGCATCGAACCTGGTGCGCTGCGGCGAGCGCATTGCCGACGGCATGCGCTTCGCGGGCCCGGCGCTGTTCTGCGTGTTCTCCGGCGTGCGCGGCGGGCCGAGCGGCCAGGCACCGTACCTCACCGCCGCGGCCGCGATGGAGTCGCGTGCCTTCCCGGCCTTCGTGTACGACCCGGCGGGCGGGCCCGACTGGGCCTCGCGCTTCAGCCTGGCCGGCAACCCGCAGCCCGAACTCGACTGGCCGATCCATCGCTTCGAATTCGAAGACGCCAAGCACCAGCGCGTGAGCGAGGATCTGGCCTTCAGCTTCGTCGACTTCGTGGCCGCCGACCCGCGCTTTGCGTCGCACCTCGCGATCCTGCCCGGCGCGCCGGCCGACGAGGACCTCGCCGCCGTCGACGCCCTGCTGCTGCGCGAGCGCCGCGGGCTGCCCGAGAAGGTGCCCTTCGTGCGCATGATCGACGACGCCGACAAACTGCACACCGTGATCGTGGACGAGCGGCTGATGCGCGAGGCGAGGAGATGGCGCGAGATGTGGCACAGCCTGCAGGAACTGGGCGGCGTGCACAACTCGCATGCCGAGCGCCTGCTCGCGCGCGAACGCGCCGCCTGGGAAGCCGAGCTGGCCGCGACGCCGGCGGTGGTGGCGGTGCCGATGGCGGGCCCTGCTCCAACCGTGGCCGCCACGGCAGCCGTGGCGCAGCCGCAAGCCGCCGAGGAGCCGGCCGAACCGGAACACTCGCGCGACGAGGCCTACATCGAAACCGCGCGCTGCTCGACCTGCAACGAGTGCACCACGCTCAACCCGAAGATGTTCGCCTACGACAACAACAAGCAGGCCTACATCGCCGACCTCAAAGCCGGCAGCTACGCGCAGCTCGTCGAGGCGGCCGAGAGCTGCCAGGTCTCGGTGATCCACCCCGGCAAGCCTTGGGATGCGAACGAGCCGGGGCTGGATGAGCTGCTGAAGCGGGCTGAGCCGTTCAGGTGACGGGCCGGGCGGGCCTGCCGACGCAGGCTCGCCCGAAGGGCGGTGCGAGGTACGCCCGCATGCCTCGCGAGGACGTCACCTACAAACCCGGGGCTGCGGCGGAACGGCCAGCAAGCCTCTGATACGCGCTTCCAGCCCTCCCGTCGGCACCGGCTGA
>CAJPFZ010000603.1 GCA_905339355.1 Burkholderiaceae bacterium | reverse complement strand
GTCGACGAACAGGGGCGGGGCGGCCATCGCCATCAGCAGCGCGGCGATCGGCACCGTGGCCGAAAAGCCCACGTGCTTGAAGGCCAGCGCGCCGGCCAGGCCGCCGATGAAGAACAGCACCAGGATCAAGGCGTGGATCCGGAGCTTGTCGCGGTCGGCCTGGACGAAATGCTCGCTGTTCGCGTCGTGGGTGCGGTTCCAGTAGGCGAGGCGGCCGAGCTCGATGCCGAGGTCGGTGACGACACCCGTCATGTGGGTGGTGCGGATTTCTGCGCGGGAGATCTTGGTGACGATCGCGTTCTGCAGCCCCATGATGAAACACAGCAGCAGCACGGTCGACGGGACGAAGACGTCGACGAAGAGCTCGAGGTTGGCACCCAGCAGCCCGAACACCAGCAGCAGCATTGCCTCGAGCATCAGCGAGAGCGCGTACTCGCCGTGCAGCCGGCGCCGGCGCGCCCAGTTGATGAGCACTGCGGTGGTCGCGGCGCCGCCGACGAAGGCGATGAGCAGCGACAGGCCGGCCATCGCCAGCGCGGCCTGGCCGAGCACCAGATCGTCCGCGATGCCGGAGACCACGCCGCTCATGTGCGAGGTGTAGCGCTGCACCGCAAGGAAGCCGCCGGCGTTGACGGCGCCGGCCACGAAGGCGAGCACGGCACCCAGCTGGCGATTGGCACGCCGCGTGCGTTCGCGGGTGGTGAGGCTGTGGAGGAACGCGGCGGGCATGGGGGAGTGTGTCTTGCGACGTGCATTTTATGCGCGTAGCATGCGGCACTAACGCACATAGCATTAACATATCGGCTCGGGCATGGAACTGAAAACCGCAAGGCTGACGCTGCTGATCGACCCGGCGAAGAAGGCCGCCTTCGAGCGCCTGTGTGCACGGCAGGATCTGACGCCCTCGCAAGTCGTGCGCCAGCTCATTCGCGACTACCTGGCCGCGCACGGTGTCGACTTCGTCCCCAGCGGCGCCGCATCCGACAAGAGAGCGGCCAAGTCTGGCGGGGAGCCACCCGCACGGCGTATCGCCGCCGCGCCCGCGAGGCCCCGCAAGCGCGGCTGACCCTCCACATGACCTCACCTGCCCAACGCCCGGGAACGAATGAACGGCCGCGCTGAGCTGGTGCCCTGGCTGCACCTGGACTGGGCGCTGCTCGCGATGGCGGCCTGGCTGCTGGTCGGCATCGCCGGCGTGTTCGCGCTGCGGCGCTTCCGCTTCGTCTCGCGCATCCTCTTCCCGGTGGGCAGCGCCATCGGCCTGGCGCTCTTCGCCATCGCCTTGTCGGCGCTCTTTGCGCCGGCGCAGACCGCCGTGCTGCCGATCGGCCTGCCGACCCTGCCCTTTCACCTGCGCCTGGACGCGTTGTCGGCGTTCTTCCTGATGGTGATCGGCGCCGCCTCGGCGGGCGTGTCGATCTTCGCCGCCGGCTACTTCCGCCAGGGCGAAGGCACGCCGCCCGGGTTGCTGTGCTTCGAGTACCACCTGTTCCTCGCCAGCATGGCCGGCGTCGTGCTGGCCGACGATGCCTACGCATTCATGGTGATGTGGGAGACGATGGCCTTGTCGTCGTTCTTCCTCGTCACCGCCAACCACCGCATCCCCGAGATCCGCCGCGCCGGCTACCTGTACCTGCTGGTCGCGCACATCGGCGCCATCGGCATCCTGATGTGCTTCGGCGTGCTGCAGGCCAACACCGGCGACTACACCTTCGCCAACATGCGCGCCCAGGAGCTGTCGCCGTTCTGGGCTTCGGCGGGTTTCGGGCTCGCGCTGTTCGGCTTCGGCGCCAAGGCGGGCCTGCTGCCGCTGCACGTCTGGCTGCCCGAAGCGCACCCCGCCGCGCCGTCGCCGGTGTCGGCGCTGATGAGCGGCGTGATGCTCAAGACCGCCGTCTACGGCGTGATGCGCGTGCTGTTCGACCTGCTGCACACGCCGCTGTGGTGGTGGGGCGGCGTGCTGCTGGTGCTGGGCCTGGCCACGGCCTTGTTCGGCGTGGTGTTCGCCGCGGTGCAGGTCGACATGAAGCGCCTGCTCGCCTACTCGTCGATCGAGAACATCGGCCTCGTCTTCGCGGGCATCGGCATGAC
Organism: Burkholderiaceae bacterium; assembly: GCA_905339355.1. Lineage (GTDB taxonomy): Bacteria > Pseudomonadota > Gammaproteobacteria > Burkholderiales > Burkholderiaceae_C > Albitalea. The sequence goes on along the minus strand of CAJPFZ010000603.1, from coordinate 7,209 downwards.
GGTCATCTTCTCGGCCTACGGCATGCAGCCGCTGGCCGCGCTGGCGCTCACCGCCACGCTGTACCACGTGGCGAGCCACGCGCTCTTCAAGAGCCTGCTGTTCGTCGGCACCGGCTCGGTGCTGCACGCCACCGGCCAGCGCAACCTCGGCAAGCTCGGTGGCCTGATCCGCTCGATGCCGTGGGTGGCGTGGGCGACCCTCGTCGGCGTGCTCGCGAGCGCCGGGCTGCCGCCGTTCTCGGGCTTCGTGTCCGAGTGGCTGCTGCTGCAGAGCTTTCTTTTCACGCCCGGGCTGCCCGATTCGGTGCTCAACATGTCGATCCCGATCGTCGCCGCGCTGATCGCACTGGTGGCGGCGCTGGCGGGCTACACGATGGTGAAGTTCTTCGGCGTCATCTTCCTGGGCCAGCCGCGCGAGGAGCGGCTCGTGCAGGCGCACGATGCCGGCCGCTGGGAGCGCGCAGGCATGCTGTGGCTCGCGGCGGGCAGCATCGCGCTGGGGCTGTTCCCGATCCAGTTCATCCAGTTGATCGACCCGGTCACGCAGGTGCTGGTCGGCGCGGGGCTCGGCGACACGGTGGCGGCGAACGGCTGGCTGCTGGCGCCGACCTCGCTCGAGCGGGCGAGCTACGGGCCGGTGATCTTCCTGCTCGGCGTGGCGGCGTGCTGCGCGTTGGCCTTCCTGCTCGTGCGCCGCTTCTATCACGGCAGGATGCGCCGGGCCGCAGCCTGGGACTGCGGCCACCGGTGGCAGACCGCACGCATGCAGGACACCGCCGAGGGCTTCGGCCAGCCCATCCGTCAGATCTTCGAGCCCTTCTTTCGCATGCAGCGCGATCTGCCGTCTCCCTTCGACGCCAAGCCGCACTACCGCGTGACGGTGGAAGACCCGCTGTGGCACTGGCTGTACCTGCCGATCGCGGCGGTGGTGGCGCGGGTGGCGCGGCTGGTGGGCTTGCTGCAGCAGGGCCGCATCGCGATCTACCTGCTGTACAGCTTCGTGACGCTGATCGCCATGCTGCTGGCGGTGTCGCGATGACCATCCACGGCCTGTTCGCGCAACTGCTGGAGATCCTCGCGGCGCTCGCGCTCGCGCCGCTGCTCACGGGCTGGGTCAACCAGTGGCGCGCCTGGCTGCAGAACAGGACGGCGCCCGGCCTGCTGCAGCCCTACCGCCTGCTGCACAAGCTGTTCCACAAGGAGTCGGTGGTGGCCGAACACGCCTCCGCGGTGTTCCGCGTGGCGCCCTATGTCGTGTTCGGCTGCATGGCGCTCGCGAGTTCGATCATCCCGACGCTGTCGACCGACTTGCCGCTGTCGCGCGCGGCAGACGCGATCGCGCTGGTGGGCCTGTTCGCGCTGGCGCGGGTGTTCATCTCGCTGGCGGCGATGGACATCGGCACCTCGTTCGGCACGCTCGGCGCGCGGCGCGAGATGCTGATCGGCTTTCTGGCCGAGCCGGCGCTACTGATGGTGCTGTTCTCGGCCTCGCTGATCTCGGGCTCCACCTCGCTCACGACGATGGTCGAGACGCTCGCGCACCGCGATCTCGCCATCCATCCGGCACTCGCGTTCGCCGGTGTCGCCTTCACCATGGTCTCGCTGGCCGAGAACGCGCGCGTGCCGGTCGACAACCCGGCCACGCACCTCGAACTCACGATGATCCACGAGGCGATGATCCTCGAGTACTCGGGGCGCCATCTCGCGCTGATCGAATGGGCGGCGAGCCTCAAGCTCTTCGCCTACTCGTGCATCGGGCTCGCGCTGTTCGCGCCGTGGGGAGTCGCCGAGGCGCAGGCGCCGCTCGAGCTGCTGCTTGCGCTGCCGGTGCTGGTCGGCAAGCTCGCCATCGGCGGCATTGCACTCGCCGTGCTGGAAACGCTCAGCGCCAAGATGCGCATCTTTCGCGTGCCCGAGTTCCTCGCCACCGCCTTCCTGCTCGCCGTCATCGGCCTGCTGGTCCACATCCTTCTTGGGACCGGCGTGGCATGAGCCCCCTGTTCACCCAGTTCGTCAACCTGCTCGGCGCGGTGTTGCTGCTGCTCGCCTTCGCGATGATCTCGCAGCGGCGCATCCTCTCGCTGATCCACCTGTTCACGATGCAGGGCATCACGCTCGTCACCGCCACCGCCGTGGTCGGCTACGTGACGCAGCAGCCGCACCTCTACCTGTCGGCGGCCATCACCTTCGTGCTGAAGGTGGTGCTGATCCCGGTGCTGTTGCACCGGGTCATCGATCGGCTGAACGTGCGCTGGGACATCGAGACGCTGATCAACATCCCGACCACGATGCTGATCGGCATCCTGCTCGTGATCTTCTCGTTCAACCTCGCGCTGCCGATCGCGCAGCTGTCGCCGTCGGTCGCGCGCGGCTCGCTCGGCATCGCGCTCGCCTGCGTGCTGCTGTCGTTCCTCATGATGATCACGCGCGCCAAGGCGGTGCCGCAGGTGATCGCCTTCCTGTCGATGGAGAACGGCCTCTTCTTCGCGGCCACGTCGGCCACCTACGGCATGCCGATGGTGGTGGAACTCGGCATCGCGCTGGACGTGCTGATCGGCGTGCTGATCCTCGGCGTGTTCATGTTCCAGATCCGCGAGAAGTTCGACAGCCTCGACATCCACCACCTCGAGAATCTGAAGGAAGAGTGACGTGAACAGCCTCTTGTTCGTCCTCGGCATTCCACTGGTGGGCAGCCTGGTTCTCGCGCTGTGGGGCCACCGCAACTGGGCGATGGAGCTCAACGTCGCCTTCAGCCTCGGCACCTTCCTTGCCGCCTGCGCGCTGACCGTGGAGGTGGTGGCCGGCGGCCCGCTGTTCGCCTGGGATCGCGAGTTCTTCATCGATGCGCTGAATGTCTTCCTGGTCACGCTGACGGCCTTCGTGGGCCTCACCACGGCGCTCTTCTCGCGCCCCTACATGCGCATCGAGCGCGACCACGGCAAGATGACGCCGCCCAGGCTGCGGCTGTACCACAGCATGTACCAGCTGTTCAGCTTCACGATGCTGCTCGCGCTCACGACCAACAACATGGGCATCCTGTGGGTGGCGATGGAGGCCGCGACGCTCACCACCGTGCTGCTGGTCAGCGTCTACCGCACCGCCGCGAGCCTGGAGGCGGCCTGGAAGTACTTCATCCTGTGCGGGGTGGGCATCGCGCAGGCGCTCTTCGGCACGGTGCTGCTCTACATGGCGGCCGAGCGCGTCATCGGCTCGGAAGGCGGCGCGCTGCTGTGGACCAACCTCGACGCGGTGAAGGGCCAACTCGATCCGAAGATCATCACGCTCGCCTTCGCCTTCCTGTTCATCGGCTACGGCACCAAGGTGGGCCTGGTGCCGGTGCACAACTGGCTGCCCGACGCGCATGCCGAAGGCCCGACGCCGGTGTCGGCCGTGCTCTCCGGGCTGCTGCTGAACGTGGCGCTGTACGCCATCCTGCGCTGCAAGGTGCTCACCGATGGCGCGCTCGGCAGCGGCCTCGCGGGGCAGATGATGATGGGCTTCGGCCTGCTGTCGGTCGTCGCCGCCGCCTTCTTGCTGACGCGGCAGAAGGACGTGAAGCGCATGTTCGCCTACTCGTCGATCGAGCACATGGGGCTGATGACCTTCGCCTTCGGCCTCGGCGGGCCGATCGCCAACTACGCGGGCCTGCTGCACATGACGGTGCACTCGCTGATCAAGTCGGCCATCTTCTTCGCCGTCGGCCATGCGGCGCAGAAGGCCGGCACGCAGGTGATGGACCAGATCCGCGGCCTGATCAAGATCAGCCCGATGGTGGCCTGGGGGCTGATGCTCGGGTCGCTGGCCATCCTCGGCATGCCGCCCTTCGGCGTGTTCGCAAGCGAGTTCCTCATCATCACCACCGCCATGCGCGAGCAGCCCTGGGCCACGCCCTTCCTGCTGGTGGCGCTCGGGGTGGCCTTCGCGTCGGTGTTCTCCCGCGTGCAGGCCATGGTCTTCGGAGAGACGACGGTCAAGCCGCTCGCGCATCCGCCGGCCTCGATCCCGGTGTTCGTGCACCTGGGCCTAGGCCTGATGCTGGGCCTGTACGTGCCGCCCTACCTGGACGCCTGGTTCCGGCAGGCGGCGCGGATGATCGGAGGTTGACGACATGACCCCGACCCCGACTGCATTAAATCTGGTGCGACTGCCGGCGCCGCTGCCGATGTGGCACGGCAACGTCGATGCCGAGCGCTGGGTGGCTGCCGCGCGGTCGGTGCATGCCGCCGGCGGCCGCCTCGTCTCGCTGTGGGGCAGCGATCGAGGCGCCGCAGGGCTGGCGGTGAATGCGGCCTACGCGCTGCCCAGCGGCCTGCAATGGGTCGATCTGCCGCTCGCGTCCACGCAATACCCCGATCTGTCGGCGATCTTTCCGGTGGCCGCGCGCATGCAGCGGGCGAGCGCCGATCTGCTGGGCATCGAAGCGATCGGCGCCGATGATCGCCGGCCCTGGCTCAACCACGGCGCCTGGCCGCACGATCACTTTCCCCTGCGCCAGAACGCGCCCAACGACGTGCCGCCGACACCGCTCGAGGACTATCCCTTCGTGCGCGTCGAAGGCGACGGTGTGCACGAGATCCCCGTCGGCCCGGTGCACGCCGGCACCATCGAGCCGGGCCACTTCCGCTTCTCGGTCGTGGGCGAGAAGGTGCTTCGGCTGGAGGAGCGGCTCGGCTACGTGCACAAGGGCATCGCGCGGCGCTTCACGCAGTTCGACCCGCTGCAGGCCCACCGCCTGGCCGGCCGCGTGTCGGGCGATTCGACGGTGGCCCATGCCTGGGCCTACTGCATGGCGCTGGAGGGCGCGGCGCGCGTGAACGTTGCGCCGCGTGCGGCCTGGCTGCGTGCGCTGATGCTCGAACGCGAGCGCAGCGCCAACCACCTGGGCGACCTCGGTGCGCTCGGCAACGACGCCGCGCTCGGTTTCGGTCTGGCCCAGTTCTCGCGCCTGCGCGAAGACTGGCAGCGTCTGTCGCTGGAGGCCTTCGGCCATCGCCTGATGATGGATGCCGTGGTGCCCGGCGGCGTGGCGGCGGACGTGGCCGCGCCGATGCTGCAGCGCCTTTCCGAGCAGTGCCGCGCGATCGAGGACGACGTGCGCCGGCTGCGGGCCATCTACGACGAACACGCCGGCCTGCAGGACCGCTTCATCACGACCGGACGTGTCGAGCCGGCGCTGGCGGCCCAGCTCGGCCTGACCGGACTGGCCGGCCGCGCGAGCGGGCAGCCCGCCGACCTGCGCTGCGACCATCCTTGTGCACCCTGGGACAGCCTGGCCGTCCAGCGCAGCACGCACGCCAACGGCGACGTCGCCGCGCGGGTGGCGGTGCGCTTCGACGAGGTCTTCGAGTCGCTGCGCCTGATTCGCGCGATTTGCACGGAGCTGCCCGGGGGCGCACTGTGCGAGCCGATGCAGGCGCCCGCCAACGCGATCGGCGCCGGCTGGGTCGAAGGCTGGCGCGGCGAGGTGTTCGTCGCGCTCGAGCTGGGTGCCGACGCCACGATTCGCCGCTGCCACACGCACGACCCCTCGTGGCACAACTGGCCGGTGATCGAACATGCGGTGATCGGCAACATCGTGCCGGACTTCCCGCTCATCAACAAATCCTTCAACCTGAGCTACGCGGGGCACGACCTCTGATGTGGAAGATCCTGACGCAGATCGCGCGCACCGGGCAGCGCACCGAGCCCGCGCCGCACGACGCCCTGCCCGCGGCGAGCGAGCAGATCCAGCACGAGCTGCTGGCGATACTCGGCCAGGCGCTCGCCATCCGCCACGTCGACGCCGGCTCGTGCAACGGCTGCGAACTCGAGATCCACGCGCTCAACAACCCCTACTACAACCTCGAAGGCCTGGGCATCAAATTCGTCGCGAGCCCGCGGCATGCCGACATGCTGCTCGTCACGGGCCCCGTCTCGCGCAACATGGCGCAGGCACTGCGCCGCACCTACGACGCCACACCGGCGCCGAAACTCGTCGTCGCGGTCGGCGATTGCGGCGCCTGCGGCGGCATCTTCGGCGAGAGCTACGCGAGCTGCGGCGGGGTATCGACGGTGATCCCGGTGGACGTGACCGTGCCGGGCTGCCCGCCGCCGCCGCTCGAGATCCTGCGCGGCATCCTGACGGCGGTGCGGCGCTGTCGCGGTTCTGCCCAAGGTGAAGAAGCGCCTGCTGCGCACCTCATCCCGGCGAAAGTCGGGACCCACGGTTAGCCGCCACGCATGGATCCCGGCTTGCGCCGGGCGTGCGCCGGAACGACGGTCTGCCTCTGGCGGTGCCTCTGGGATATTCTTCGCTCCCCGCCCCACCACCAGACTCACCATGGGCTTTCTCGACGACCTCAAACGCCAGGCCGACACGTTGCGAGCCCAGCAAAGCGGCGACAGCGCGGCGCTCGCGCGCAACACCGCCCTGACCGAAGGCGCCTGCAAGACGGCATTCAGCTACTTTGTGACCCTCGCGCCGCAGCTCGACGTGCTGCGGCCCGCCAGCCCGGCACGCTTCGCGCTGGACCGGCAGCACGTCTTCGAGGGCCTGCCGCTGTCGGACTTCCGGCTCGACGCCCGGCGCAAGCAATTGCGCAACGAGGAGGTCTGCGACTACATGGTTCTGCATTGGCAGCTCAAGTCGGGCCGCACGTTGCAGCTGACCAAGGACTTCCTGCCCGACATGGAGAAGCTCGAGTCGCGGCTGCGCCAAAGCGGCGCGCAGGTCGACAACGAGGCCGTACGCAACCCCGACAACGGCAAGCTGCTCGCCCGCCGCTACAGCTTCAGCGCCGACTTCGTCGGCAGCGTGCGCATCACGCCGCAGCACGACAGCGCCCGCCTGCACTTCATGCTCCACAACCTCGATGGCTTCGAGTCGGTGTCGTTCGACCTGCCGGCCATCGAGATCGGCAGCGCGCGGCTCGACGAGCTCGCTCGCTGGCTGGCAGGCCATCCGCACCAGTTCCTGCGGGGGGCCGAAAACCTGCGCCGCATCGAGGCATAGACTCGCACTGGCCCGTTTCGATGCCGCCGCGGTGACCTGGGTCAAGGCCGCGCCACCCGGTACCTGCCGCCGCCCGCTAAAATCGCCGGCAATCGCACTTCAGCGCCCGTCCCCGGCCGGGCCCCTCGCCATGCCGCTGTTCTGGAAGCATTACAAGTCCGACGTCACGACGTTCATCGAAGAACTCAAGGCCAAGAAACCCACGCTCGACGAGGAGC
>CAJPFZ010000602.1 GCA_905339355.1 Burkholderiaceae bacterium | reverse complement strand
CCCGCCAGCAGCGTGGCGTGCACGTGGCCGATGTTGCCCGCCGCGCCGACGATCGCCACGTGCGCAGCCGACAGCACGATGCCGTGTTTGCGCGCCGCCACGCGCATGCTCGCGATGCTGGTGGCCACCGTCAGCGCGTTGCCGGTGGTGACGGCGGGGTGTTCGTCGTCGAAGTCGGTGCAGTTGGCGGTGACGATCGACGTGTAGCCGCCGAAGCCGACCAGGCTGCAGCCGTCCAGCCGCGCTTGCCGGTAGGCGCTGCGCACGTGGCGGCGGATCACCTCGCTCTTGTTGAAGCGCATGTCGGTCGCGATGGACTCGCTGTCCATCAGCACGCCGTACAGCACCAGCTCGACCTCTCGCCCGAGCGCCGAGCGGATGCGCCTGCGCGCGATCGTGCGCGGCTCCATCACCGGCTGCATCTGCGTGCGCAGCTCGCCGAGCTGGTCGTCGGAGAAGCCGGCGAGCGACGGATCCCACTGGCGGATGCTGTCCATGTCGATCAGGTGGGCGATGAAGCCGACGCGTTCGACCGGCTGCGCACTGCCCGCGTCGCGCGCCGGTTGCGCGGCTGCGGCCGCACCCGCGGCGGCAGCGTCGCCGCCGGCGAGAAAGGCCAGCAGCGCCGCCGCGTCGCCACGGTCGAGCACCTCGAGCAGCGCCTGCAGCGCGCGGATCGTGTGCTGCATGTCTGCCGGTTGCAGGTAGGCCGAAGGCTGGATCCGCAGCACGCCGCGGCGGCCCATCGAAGGCAGCAGGCGCACGCGGTGCTCGTGCAGCAGGTAGCCTGCGCAGACGATGCCCAGCAGCTTCTCCTCGGCGAGGCCCGACAGCACGGCCGACGGATGCGCGCTCAGGTCCTCGAATTCGATGCCCAGCATGCAGCCGCGTCCGCGCACGGCTTTCAGCACCCGCGGCCAGCGCCGCTGCAGCGCCTGCAGGCCTTCGAGGAAGGCATCGCCGACCTCGGCGCAGCGCCGAGCGAGGCCGTCGCGCTGGATGATTTCGAGCGTGCGCTTGGCGACCGCGGAGGAGAGATCGTCCTCGGCGAAGGTCGAGGTGTGCAGCAGGCCGAATTCGGGGATGTAGCGATCGGCACGCACGGCCAGCGCCGATACCTTGGCAATGCCGCCGCCGAGCGACTTCGAGAAGGTGAGGTAGTCGTTGGGCAGACCGCGCGCCTGGCTTTCGACGGGACGGCCGGTGCGTCCGAGGCCGCACTGGATCTCGTCGGCGATCAACGCCACCTCCGGGTGGCGCTGCTGCACGTTGCGCAGCAGCGTGGCCTGGTCTTCGTCCAGTTCGATGACGCCGCCTTCGCCTTGCAGCGGCTCGTAGATCAGCGCGCTGAGGGTGAGCAGCCGGCGCGGCTGCAAGCGCAGCGGCTCGAAGGCGAACTCGTAGTAGGTCTGGCTGCGTCGTTCGACCGTGTCGAGGAAGGCCGACGGCTCGGTGATGAACACCGCATGCGGGTTGTTGCGCAGGAAGGGCAGCCGCGCGTCGCGGTTCCAGGTAACGGCCAGCGAGCCCATCGTCTTGCCGTGGAACGCGTACTCGAAGCCGGCGACGAAGGGCTCGGCGTTGAGCACGCGCTGGTTGTGTGCTGCCAGCGCGGCGAGCAGTTCGTCCAGGTTGCCGAGCGGCTCCTGGCCGAGCGGCGATTCGCAGGAGCGCAGAAAGTCCTCGTCGACGCTTTCCTCGCCGCGTTCGATGCGCGTGTGCAGCGCGCGCAGGTTGGCGGCCAGCTCGTCGGCGATGCGCGTCACGCGCTTGGCGTAGGCGAGGTTGGCATGCTTGAGCGCCGCCTCGACGGCCTCGGTGCCGGTGCTCAGCAGGCTGATGCGGTAGTCGCGTCCGGTGTGCTGGTGCAGGTAGCCGGCGAGCGTCTCCTTCAGGTCGGCCGCGAAGCGGCGCTGCGAGCCCTGCACGAAGGCCGGCCGCTGCGCGTCGAGGCAGCTGCGCAGCACGCTGCGGATCTCGGGATGGTGGTGGCCGAGCAGCGTCGAGCCGAAACCGCCGACCAGGTCGAGCACCGCAACCTCGCCGCCGTGGCCGTCGTCCATGTAGAGCCGGTCGCCCTCGGCGCGTGTGTACTCCACCAGCAGCCCGGCATGCGCGAGCAGCTGTTCGCGCGAGAGCGTGGCTTGTCCGACCCAGTGTTCCATGTCATTCGACTCCGCGTGAGGCGCGCCGGCATTCGCCGCGCAGCTGCCGTACCAGGTGGTTCTTCAGCACTTCGCTGGCGCCCGAGAACAGCGTCGAGGGAATCGCGTTGCGCAGCTGGCGTTCGATGTCGCCGCTCAGCACGCCGGACGCGCCGTGGATGTGCACCGCGTCCAGGCCGTTGCGGATGCAGGCGTCGGAGACCAGCAGCTTCGCCACGGCCGAGGCGCTCGGGTCGGCCGGCGGGTGGTCGAGCGACCAGGCGGCGCGTGCCGTGGCGAGCCGCGCCGCCTCCAGCCGCACTTTCATGTCGGCCAGGCGGTGCGCGATCGCCTGGTGCTCGATCAGAGGGCGATCGAACTGCACCCGCGTCTCCGCGCGGCGGCAGGACTGGTGCAACTGGCGGCGCATGACGCCGAGGTACATCGCGAACAGGCAGGTGCGCTCCCACTCCATGCTGGCCTGGAAGATCGGCCCGCCGCTGCCCTCGCAGCCGATGCGCTGCGACTCGTCCACGCGGACCGCGTCGAAGCAGATGTCGCCCATCGCGGTCGTGCGCAGTCCGACCTTCTCGTGCGGCTGGGCGCTGATGTGCAGGCCGGGTGTCTTGCGCTCGAGAATGAAGGTGCTGAAGTCGAGGAAGCTGCCGCTGTGGCCCGTGCGCGCATGCACGACGACGAAGTCGCACACCGGCGCGTTGGTGATGTAGCGCTTGACGCCGTCGAGGCGGTAGCCGTCGCCTTCGCGCACGGCCACCGTGCTCATCGCGTTCACGTCGGAGCCGGCCTGCTCCTCGGTGATCGCATGGGCGCCGATCAGCCCGCCCTGCGCGATGCGGGTCAGCCAGTGCTGCTTCTGCTCGGTGCTGCCGTGCAGGGCCAGAGGGTGCACGCAGGCGCACAAGTGGGCGGCAAGCGCAAACACGAGGCCGGTGTCGTCGCAATGTTCGCCCAGCGCCTCCAGTGCGGCGGCGAGTTCGGCGGCACCGAGGCCGCGACCGCCCAGCGATTCGGGGGCCGGCAGCAGGTGAAGGCCGCGCCGGCACAGAATGCCCCACAGGTCGCGCGAGAACAGGCCCAGGCGGTCGCGCTCCTGCAGCTGCGCATCGTGCAGTTCGGGCGCCAGCGCCAGGATCTCTTCGGTGATGCGTGCGTGGCGCGCGGGAATGCTGAAATCCATCGTCTTACTCCGGGCTGTCTTCGAGCAGCAGGTGGACGTTGACACCGCCGGTGCCGAAGGCATTGACGGCGGCGCGTCGCGGCCGCCCCGCGGCGCGAGGCCAGTGCGCCGGCTGCGTGAGGGCATCGAAGCCGCGTTCGTCGAGCCGCAGCCCGGCCTTGAGCGGGTGGGCGTAGTGGTTGGCAGGCAGCCGCTCGTGCCGCAGCGCGAGCACGGTCTTGATCACGCTGGCCATGCCGGCGGCGGCGAAGCAGTGGCCGAACTGCGCCTTCAGCGCGCCCAGGCGCAGCGGCGTGCCGGCAGGGCGCGCATAGACGCTCGCGAGCGACTCGATCTCGACCTCGTCGCCGATCAGCGTGCCGGTGCCATGGGTCTCCACGAAATCGACTTCGGCCGGGGCATAGTCGACTTGCTCGAAAGCGCGCTGCATCGACTTGATCTGGCCCGAAGGATTGGGCGCGATGACCGACCTGCTCTCCGTGCACGAGGCGACGGCGCGCAGCAACGCGAGCACCGTCTCGCCGTGGCGGCGCGCCGCCTCGGGCAGTGCCAGCACCAGCACGCCGGCGCCGTCGCCCGGCGTGAATCCGGTGGCCTGCTCGGTGAAGGTGGCGATGAGTCCGGGCGCGAGCATGCGCTGCGCCGAGCACAGGCACAGGTCGTGCACGTTCACCGGCAACTCGACGCCGGCCACGATGGCGAGCGTGCTGCGTCCCGTGCGCAGGCTGTTGACGGCCACCTCGATGGCCGCCAGCGAGCCGGCGCAGGCCGCCTCGAGTGCGACACAGCGGGCGCCCGCGGCGCCGAAACGCTCGGCGATGCGCCGGCTGATGCCGCTCGCGGCGAGCCGCCCGAGGCTGTCCAGGGGCACGCTGTCGGCGTGGGAGGGCAGGCAGGCAGCGTCGCGCAGGGCGCGCAGACCCTGCGTGCGCTGCGTCGGCGTCAGCTGCCATTCGTCGGCGAGCGTGTGCATCACCTGCTCGATCTGCGGCAGGTGCTGTTGCGCCGCGAGCCGGCGCTCGGGGCCGAGAGTGAGGTTGGAGGCCGTGACCACCAGCACCGACTCGCCTGCCCAGGCATGTGGTGTGCGAAGCGCCGCGATAGCTTCCTGCGCTGCCGCCTCGGCCAGCGCGAAGGCCGGGGCCGTGAGGCCGGCGTTACCCGCGTCCGGCGCCGGCTCGTCCGCGAAGGACGCGGCATCGATGTAGTAGCTCAGCGGCGCGTTCTCGTCGTCGCTGCGGTACAGATCGGGCCGGAAGCGGCGGCCTTGCAGCGCGCGGAATTGCGGCTGCGCGCTGGCGAGCGCGCTCCAGTAGCCGGCGTTGCCGGTGCTTTGGCCGAAGCGCGCGCCGAGGCCGAGCACTGCCACCGCCGGCGGATTGATTGCACTGCCGAGGTGAACGGCGTCCGGATCCGTTGCGTTCCCTTCGGCGCCAGGAGTCGCCGCGGCGCGCAGCACGAGGCAGTAGGCCTCGCCGCGCAGCCCCGTGCCAAGCGCGCGCACCGGCGCCGTGCCGGCGTGCTGCTGCGCCAGCACCGCGTGGATCAACGTGTTGAGCCCTTCGATCGCATAGCCGTGGCCGCAGGCGGCTCGGGCCGAGCGCACCACGTCGCCGGCATCGGCCAGCGACTGCAGCGCCGCCGGGTCGAGCAGGCCGCCGACCGCCCAGTAGCAGGGCGCGTCGGCCACGCCTTGACGGGCGTGCTCGACGAACCCGGCCCAGTCGCCGGCGGGACGAGGGGGTGCCAGCCGCACATCGTCGAGCCGCGCGCGCACCCGCGACGACTTCACGTCCGCGCCCTGCAGCACCAGCGCGCAGGCCCCTTCGCACAGCGCGGCGGCCGCACGCGGGCCGAGCCGCTGGCACAGCACGTCGCGCATCAGGTCGGACTCGATGCGCTGCGCGCCGACGACCAGCACGGCATGGGCGCGGCCTTGTTCCAGCGCGTCGATGGCCGCGAGCAGGGCTTCCACGCCGCCGACGTCCTGCGCTTCCATCGCGATCGCGCGGCCGCGCAGCTTGAAGCACGCGGCGATGCGCGAGGCGATGCTGCTCGCCATTTCGCCGACCTTGTCGTGCGACGTGGCGGCGAACGCCTGGTCGAGCTTGACCTTCGCGGCCGCGATGAAACGCGGCAGCTCGTCCGCCGGCAGCGTGCGCGCATAAGCGGCGGCCAACTCCACGCCGAGCACGCGTGCATGGTTTTCGATGCAGCGGTTCATGCCGAACGCGGTGCAGAAGATCACGTCGGTGCGCTCGGCATCGACGGCGCCTTCGGCGAGGCCGGCCTGCGCGAGCGCATCGCGCGCCAGCTGCAGCAAATCCAGCTGCACGCGGTTGATGGAGCTGCGGTAGATCGGCGGGATGCCGAAGTCGGCATAGGCCGCCGAGGGCGTCGCCAGGCGGCGGGCCGCCTGGTCGCCAGGCAAGCCCGCATCGTCGGTGCCAAGCCGCTGCCACAGCGCCTGAGCCGAGTCGATGCCCGGATAGCGGCACGCGAGGCCGGTGATCGTCCAGCCGCCCGCACGGGTCATGACGACACCCCCGGCAAACAGGTCGACACCGGGTGCCTCATGCCGCCTCCGGCTGCGCGGCGCCTTCGCGCAGCGCCCGGTAGTCGATCTTGCCGTTGGCGTTCTTCGGCAGGCCGGCCTGCTGCGTCAGCACGTGCGGCACCATGTACTTGGGCAGGTGCTGTGCGCAGAAGGCCTTCAGCTCCAGGCTGCCGAGCCGCTGCTGCGGATCGCGTGTCGCGTAGAAGGCGAGCAGGCGCGGTGGAGACACCGAATCGGCGACCACCGCGGCCTCGTGGATCTGCGGGTGCCGCGCGAGCGCCGACTCGATCTCACCCAGCTCGACGCGGTAGCCGCTGAGCTTGAGCATGCGGTCCTTGCGCCCGCGGTAGAGCAATCGCCCGTCCCGCCACTCGCCGTAGTCGCCCGTGGCGTGCATGCCGCGCGCGTGGTTGAGCGAATTCTTCGGGTCCTTGCGGTTCCAGTAGCCGGGCGTGACGCAGCGCCCCGAGGCCCACACCTCGCCGATCACGCCATCGCCGCTGACGAGGCGCCCCTGGTCGTCGACCAGCCAGACGATGGCGCCGCTGATCGGCACGCCGATCGGCAGCGGCCCGTCGGAGCCGAGGTCGTCGTCGCCGACGCGGTGGTACAGGCACACGTTGGTTTCGGTCGGCCCGTAGAGGTTGTAGAAGCGGCAGCTCGGCGGCAGCGCAGCGGCCATCGCCTGCAGCTGGGGCTTGGGCATCACCTCGCCGGCGAAGACGACGCAGCGCAGCACCCCGTGCGGGAGCGCCGTCCAGGCGCCGATGCGGTTGAGCAGCGCGAACAGCGAGGGCACGCTGTAGATCACGGTGATCGCCTGCGCGCGCAGCAGGTCGGCGATGCTGCTCACCTGGGCGGTCTCGCGTTCGCTCGTGACGTAGAGGGCTGCACCCGCTTGGAGGCTTGCGAACAGGTCGAAGGTGCTGAGGTCGAAGTTGAAGCTCGCGAGGTTGAGCAGCCGGTCGTCGGGCGAAAGCGTCAGCTCCTGCACGCACCAGCGCACGAAGTTGGCGAGGTTCATGTGGCTCAGCTGCACCCCCTTGGGCGTGCCGGTCGAACCCGAGGTGTAGAGGATGGCGCCGATCTGGTCGGGACGAACCGCAGCGCACTCGGGCAGTTCTGCCGCCGGCGCCGCATCGAGCCGTCCGCCCAGGCTCACCACCTCCAGGCCGGCGGGCGCGTCGGGCAGCGGCATGTCGCTCAGCAGCATCAGCAGCTTCACGCTCTGCGGCAACCCCTGCGCCAGCAGCGCGCAGGCATGCGAGTGGTCGGCGATCACAGCGGCCGGAGCGGCGTCATCGAGAATGATGCCCACGCGCTGCGCGGGCTGCGCACCGTCGATCGGCACGTAGGTGCAGCCGGCGTGCAGCGCCGCCAGAATGCCCAGCGCGTAGCCGTTTCCCTTGTCCAGCCAGAGGGCGACGCGCTCGCCGGCGAAGCGCTGCAGGTGCCCCGCGGCGACGCCGGCCACCCAGTTCGCCGCCGCGGCGTAGCTCAGCCCCTCGCCTGCCAGCAGGAAGCGCGCATCGGGCCGCGAGCGGGCTTGCTCGGCCAGCGGCGCGTGAACCGGCTGCCAGGCGCGTTCGTCGGAGTGCGACATGGCCATGCTCCTCATGCGCCGGGCATCAGCCCGTTCTCGGAGGCCGCATCGACGAGGATGCGCACCGCCTCGTCGAGGTCCTCGCGGGTGTGCGACTCCATCACGCTGATGCGCAGTCGCGCGTCACCCACCGCCACGCCGGGGAACACGACGGTCTGGCAGAACATGCCGCGCCGGCGCACCGAGCGGCCGAGTTCCATGGCGCGCTTCTCGTCGCCGATGACCACCGGGATGATCGCGCTGTCGGACTCCTCGGTGTCGAAGCCGAGGGCGTCGAGCCGCGACTTGAGGTAGCGGATGTTCTCCCACAGGCGCGCGAGGCGCTGTGGCTCGGATTGCATCAGCTCCACCGAAGTGATGAGCCCTGCGGCCACCGGCGCCGGAATGGTGGCGGCGAAAACGTAGGAGTTGGCGTAGAAGCGCAGGTAGTCGATGACCTGCTTGTCACCCGCCACGAAACCGCCCTGGCCGCCGAGCGCCTTGCTCATTGTGCCGACCTCGAGATCGACCTCGCCCTTCAGGTGGAAGTGCTCCGTGGTGCCGGAGCCGCTCGCGCCGAGCACGCCGGTGGAATGCGCGTCGTCGACCAGCACGCGAGCACCGTACTGGCGCGCGAGACGCAGCAGCTCGGGCAGCCGCACCACGTCGCCGTGCATGCTGAACACGCCGTCGACCACGATCAGGCGGCCGCCCGGCCGGTCCTGGCTGCGCTGCAGCACGTCCTCGAGCGAGGTCATGTCGTTGTGCGTGAAGATGCGCTTGGAGGCGCCCGACAGGCGGCATCCGTCCTGGATGCTCATGTGGTTGTACATGTCGGTGATCGCCAGGTCGTTGGCGCCGAGCAGCGCCGAAATCGCGCCCAGGTTCGCCGAGTAGCCCGACGGGAACACGATGCAGTCCTCGCGGCCCTTGAGCCGGGCCAGGTCGTGCTCGAGTTGCTTGTGCAGGTCGGTGGTGCCGCCGATCAGTCGGCTACCGGTGTTGGTGGCGCCGTGCGAGCGTGTCGTGCGGACGATGGACTCGATGACACGCGGGTCGTTGGCGAGGCCGAGGTAGTTGTTCGAGGCGAACAGCAGGAACTCGCGCTCGCGCCCCTCGTACTCGTCGTGGATGACGGCGCGGTTGGTGCACACGCCCTTGGACGCCATGCCGTACCAGAACAGGCCCTGCTCGTTGCGGCTCGAGAGGAATCGGCCGAAGCGCTGCGTCTTGGCGAACACGTCGCTGTCGGAGCCGCCGACGAAGTCGCGCATCGTCAGGCGGCTTTCGTCGAGGCCCGTCTCGGCGGCGACTGCTGCGGCGGGCGCTGGCGGCGGGGCGGGCGCGTCTTCGGCGGCAGGCCAGTCCGCGGCGGCCGCTTCAGGCAGGTCGAAGCTTGCGAACTTGCGGATCAGCGAATCGAGCGTGTCGAACTCGTCGGGACGCAGCAGGCGCGGCGGCACGAACAACTTGTTGAGGTCGGCGACGATCGCGGCCAGCATGATCGAGTCGATGCCCAGGTCTTCCTGCAGCAGGGCGTCGGCGATCAGTTCGCTGTCGGCGTACTGCGAGTGGGTCTGCACCACGGAACGGATCACCGAGGTCTTGTCGGGGGCGCGGGAGAGAAGTGCTTCAGTCATGTCGCATCCTGGATGGAGGGCGGAGGTGCGGCGGCGGCGCGCTCAGGACATCAGTTCCTGGGCGCCGACCGCCGAGGCGGCGCCGGCGGCGGACGCGCCGGGCGAGGCCGCGCGCTGGCGCGGCTCGAAATGGATGGGCTGCGCTGCGGTCGCCGGCGCTTTCGCGAGCGCGGCCTGCGTCAGCGATTCGCGCAGCCGCAGGTAGTGCGCATTGACCTTGTCGAGCGCGATCAGCTTGTTGGCCTTGAGGTGCGAGATGCGCGGCGTCTGCCCGCGCAGCGCCTGCATGTCCTTGGCCTGCTGGATGTAGCGCTCCATGCGGCACATCATCCAGGGCCGCACGCGGCGCCAGCCCGGAATCGGCAGCGGCTTCACGAACGGGAACAGCAGGTCGCGCTTGGGTTCCTTGTAGCAAACGCAGACCCAGGTGTTGTCGTCGTCGATCGGCGTAGCGATCAGGTAGACGTCGAACACGTCGTTGCGGATCTGCACCATGTTGGGCATCTGCACGTCCACGCCGATGCGCCAGCCGCGGTTCCACGGCGTCTTGGCGCGCAGCGTCTCCTCGGCGCTGCGCTCGTCGTCGGCGCGCAGGATGAACTCGCTGCGGATCAGCGTGCCTTCGAGCTTGCACTCGAAGTTGTCGACACGCCCGCCCTTCGGGTCCCAGATGTTGAGCGCCGAGCCCTTGTGCACGAAAGGCACGTGGTAGACCTCGCACACGCTCTCGACGTAGCGGGTGTAGTGCACCGGCGCGTCCCAGCCGTAGCGCGACGTGAAACCGGTGTAGCTCCTGAACTCCTCGAACATCGGCACCTCGCCCTCGGGCTCGGACGCCGCGTCGCCGGTCCAGAACCAGATCAGGCCGTGCTCCTCGCGCACGTGGTACGAGCGCACGCAGAACGTCTTGGGCACCACGCCGTTCTTGCCGAGCACGGGCATGTGAACGCACTGGCCGGACTGGTCGTACTGGAAGCCGTGGTAGGGACACGCGATCAGGTCGCCGTGCTGCTTGCCGTGGCTGAGCGGCACGCCCTTGTGGGCGCAGCGGTCGTCCAGGCAGGCGACCCGACCCTGCGTGTCGCGGTACAGCACGAGCTTCTTCGAAAAGCGCGTCACGCCCACGGGCTTCTTCTTCACGTCTTCAGTGCGGAGGATCGCGTACCACTGGTTTGGAATCATTTGCTGGCCTCGTGTTGGAGCAGGCGGTTGATGAGATGGTCGAGCTGGCTGATGCTCGCGAAATTGCCCGGATGGATCTCGTTGGCCGGGATGTGCACGCGCCACTCGTTCCTGACGAAGTCGACGACGTCGAACAGCGAGGCCGAATCGAGGATGTTGAGTTCGAGCAGCGGCGTGTCGGCGGTGAGCTCGCCGTCGTCCTTCTCGAGGAAGCTGCAACCGATGAACTCGGTCAGCCGGTCGACGATGGCATTAGCCCGCTGCATGGATCGGCCCCTGGACGGTGTTGCGGGAGGCCTGCGAAATCTTGTAGATCTCGTGCGCCAGCAGATCAGGCGTGTTGTGCTTGTAGAGCGCCTCGGGTGCGACGCCGATGCCATGGTGGTGGTCCAGTTCGGAGATGATTTCGAGCGACGCGACCGAGTCCAGCGCCAGGTCGGCGAAGCTGTCGTCGTGGTGGATGCGGCTGGGCTCGAGCCGCGTGATCGCCGAGATGCGGTCGATGATCCAGTGGCGGATCTCCTCGACGCTGACGGCGCTGAAGCTGCGGCGCGCGCGCGCCGCGGGCGCCGCCTCGCTGCGTTCCTGCCACACGTGGTAGGTGGGCAGGCTGCCGGCAAGGTAGTCGGTGCGCAGCTGCAGCCGCTGCAGCTTGCCCGACGTGGTGGTCTTGATCGTCTTGCGCGGAACGAACAGCACCACGTCGGCGCGGATGCCGTACTTCTCGACCAGCCGCGTGTTGATGCGCTTGACCACGGCCTCGTGGTCGATCGGCGTGCGCGGCACCTCCAGAGCGAGCACCACCTGTTCGTGCGCGGCGCCGGGCACCGAGAAGGCGGCGGCGCGGCAGTTCACGAACTCGGGGCAGGCGAGCGAACTTTCCTGCTCGATGTCCTGCGGATAGTGGTTGGCGCCGCGCACGATCAGCACCTCCTTGATGCGACCGGTGACGTAGAGCTCGCCGCCGTCCACGAAGCCGAGGTCGCCGGTGCGCAGGTAGCGGCCGGCCAGGCCGGGCAGCTGCTGGTCGTAGGTCTGGAGCGTCTTCTCCGCGTGGCCCCAGTAGCCGTGCGTGATGCTCGGCCCGCTGATCCACAGCTCGCCGATCTCGCGCTGCGCACGCTCGGTGCGCAGCACCGGATCGACCACGCGCAGGTCCAGCGAGGGGTGGACGCTGCCGCAGCTGACCAGCGCGCGGCTGCCTTCGTCGGACTCGGCCGCGATGCGGACCTGCCCCTTGGCGAGCGCCTGGGCATCGACGCTGAGCGAACGCATGTCCTCGAGATGGTGCTTGCCCGACACCATCAGCGTGGTCTCGGCCATGCCGTAGCACGGATAGATCGCCGACGGTCGGAAACCCGCGGCCGCGAAGCGCTTGGAGAAGTCCACCATGGTCTGGTGGCTGATCGGCTCGGCGCCGCAGAAGGCGACGTCCCAGCTGCTCAGGTCGAGCCGCGCGAGGTCGCGATCGCGCACGTTGTTCACGCACATCTGGAACGCGAAATTCGGACCGCCGCTGCTGGTGCCGCGGAATTCCTCGATCGACTTCAGCCAGCGCAGCGGGTGGCGCACGAACAGGCTGGTGGGCATCATCAGGGCCGGAAACCCCGCATGCACCGGCTGCAGCACGCCGCCGATCAACCCCATGTCGTGATAGGGCGGCAGCCAGATCACGCTGCGGCGGTTCGGCCGGTGGTGGCCGAACGACTGCTTGATCAGCTCGGAGTTCTCCACCATGTTGCGGTTGGAGACCATCACGCCGCGCGGCTGCCCGGTCGAGCCCGACGTGTACTGCAGCATCGCGATCGCATCGGGGTCGGCGTCGAATTCGTCGAGCGGGCGTGCCGCTTCGCTGGCCAGCTCTTCGACGGCGCACCAGCGCACTTTCGCGAGCGCGGCGTCGCGCCGCAGGTCCGCGAGGTCGGTGTGCAGGCCCTCGCGGTCGGCGAGCACGATGCAGTGCTCGAGGTCCAGCAGCACCAACTTCAGGCGTTCCGCCTGTGCGGTGTTCTTGGGCGGAAAGGTCGGCACTGCGATCGCCTGCGCGGCGATGCAGCCGAAGAATGCGGCGACGAAGTGCTTGCCCTGTGGCAGCACCAGCACCACCTTGGATGCCTCGTCGCGCGCAGCGTCGTGCATCGCGCGCAGCGCCGCGGCGTAGCGGCCCACGAGTTCGGCGAGGCCTGCGTTGCTGAGCGATTCGCCGTCGGCTCCGTCGCCGCTCATGAAGCGGTAGGCCAGCGCGTCGGGCGCGGTGACGGCGTTGTGGCGAAGGGTGTGGACAAAGGTGCCTGTCGAACGCCGGCGATGCGACCAGGATTCGGCAGGCATGTCCACGGGGTCGCTGATGATCATGGCGGGCGATGCGTTGTGTTGTAGAAGAGCCATCGGGGATGGGCACTGAGATGAGCAAAACGTGAACTGCGTCATTGCAATGCACATGCCAATGGATGGCGGCGGCGCGTTCGACGGAGCGTTCCCTCGTGGGCGCAGCCATTCGCGCAAGAAGTCGCGAGCCGCGCCGCGCAACAGTTGTCGGCGCCTGCGCTGCACGACTGTTGCGCGGCGCTACGTTTGCAGCCGGCAGCCGTGCGCGCGAGCGCGTCGCGCGGGATGAGATTTCCCTAAGACGAGGGGGGTGGGCCGATCAAACGCCGCAGTGTCGACAGCCGAACACGTCTGACCGAACGCAGAGTTCTACGCGCACAGCATCGGAGTCAGCGCGAGCCGCCGCCGAGCTGCCGCGCGACGACGGCGCACTCGGCCTTCAGCATCTGGCCGAGGTGCTCGAGCCGGCTTTCCTTCAGGCGGTCCTTGATGGCGGCGATGCTGAGTGCGCCGACCGCCTGGCCCGATGCGTCGACCACCGCCGCGCCGACGCCCCACGAGTCGCTGACGACGAGGCCGCGGTTGACGGCAAAGCCGCGCTCACGTGTCTCGCGCACGAGCGCGCGCAGCACGTCGGCCGTGAAGTTCTTGTACACACCCGTCATCACCGCGGCGTTGCTCTCGATGCAGCGTTCCACTGCCTCGTCGCTCATCGTGGCGAGGATCGCGAGGCTGCCCGCGCCCACGCCCAGCGGATGCCGGTCGCCTTCCTGCAGCAAGTGGCTGCGGATCGGGAACGTGCCCTCGACCCGCTGCACGCAGGCGCAGTACATGCCCACCGGCACCGACAGGAAGACGGTGTCATGCGACTTGTTGGCCAGCCGGATCAGCGACTCCTGCGACACGCTGCGAATGCCGAATCGCTTGCCGGCCAGCGTGCCGATGACGAATGCCTCGGGTCCGATGAAGTACTGGCGGCTTTCGCCGTCCTGTTCGACGAAGCCCTCGCGGATCAGCGCCAGCAGGATGCGCCGGGCCGTCGCAATGTTCAGCTGCTGCGATGCGGCCAGGTCGCTCAGCCGTGCGCCGCTCGCTCGCGATGCGACGGCACGCAGCAGCCCGAATGCACGCTCGAGGCTCTGGGTGCCCATCTGGGCATCGCGGGTGGGCGTGGGCTTCCTGTTGGCCATCAGCCGCCCCTGGGCGGGCCGCCGGCGAGCGTGCCGCCGCGGTCTCGCGGCAAGGCAAGTAGCAGGAGTCGTCGGTCCACGCGGGCGAGTATAGGGAGGCAGGCCGATTTCCCTACGGCTGGCGGAAGTAGTGCGCGCATAGCGCAACGCCGGCGAGAACGACCGCTGCGCGCAGCCATCGCGCCGGCAGCATCCGCGCGAGCCTCGCGCCGGCCAAGCCGCCGATCACCGCGCCCGCGAACGGCCATGCGGCGTGCCACAGCGAGACCCAGCCGGTGAGCAGCAGCACGGCCACCGACATCGTGCCGATGACGGTCGCGAGCAGATTCTTCAGCGAGTTGCACAGCCGAATGTCGTCGTGGCCCAGCATCTGCAGCCCTGCCATCAGCATCACGCCCAGCCCCGCGCCGAAGAAGCCGCCGTACACCGCGAGCGTGAACTCGGCTGCGCGCCGCAGGATCGCCGAGCCCCGCGAATCGGGTCGCGGCGCGCGCGCAGCGAGCCGCTGCTGCAGGCGCGGACCGAAGGCGAACAGCAGCGTCGCGAAGAGGATGAGCCAGGGGATCAGCACGCGAAAACGCTCGTTGCCGACCTGATCGAGCAGCAGCGCACCCGCGGCAGCGCCGGCCAGCGCCGCGAGCATCGACGCGCCGGTGCCGCGCGAGCGATCGCGCAGTGCGCGCCGATCGGCGAACACAGCCAGCGCATGTCCAGGCCACACCGCGAGCGCATTGGTGGCGTTTGCTGCCAGCGGCGCAATGCCGGTCGCCAGCAGCGCCGGAAAGGTGACGAAGCTGCCGCCTCCGGCGACGGCGTTGAGCACGCCGGCCAGAACGCCGGCGGCGAACAGCATCGCCGCGACGGCGAACTCCGGCATCACTGAATCGGCTACAGGTCGCGCAGGTGAGGCGGCACGATCTGCAGGCGCGACATGCGCCGGTAGATCGTGGTGCGCGCCGCGTTGGTCTCGTGCGCGGCGCGCGAGATGTTCCAGCGGTGGCGGCGCAGCAGGCGAAGCAGTTCCTCGCGCTCGTTGTCTTCCCCGGGCGGGACGCCGCCGTGGTGCATCGGGGGAGCAGGCATTTGCGGCGCAGGCGTGTGCGCATTCGCCGGGGCATGGCCGCACGTGCCGGCGCCGATGCCGGTGCCGATGCCGTGCAGGCTGTCCTCGATGTCGCGCGCAGTGACACGGTGGTCGTCGCTCATCGAGATGGCGGCGCCGAGCACCTGCTTGAGTTCCCGGATGTTGCCCGGCCAGTCGAGAGACAGCAGCAGCGACACCGCATCCTCCCCGATCGAGATCGGGTGGCCCGCCTGCAGCGACTCGCGCCGCACGAGCTTGGCGATCAGCGCGCGCATGTCGCTGCGCAGGCGCAGTGGCGGCAGCGTGACGGCGAGCCCGCGCAGGCGGAACAGCAGATCCTCGCGGAAGCGACCCTGGCGCACCAGGGCGATCAGGTCGCGGTGGGTCGCGCACAGCACGCGGATGTCGATCCGCACCGCCTTTTGCGCGCCCAGCGGCGTGATCTCGCCCTCGGCGAGCACGCGCAGCAGACTCGACTGCAGGTTCAACGGCATGTCGCCGATCTCGTCGAGAAACAACGTTCCCTTGTCAGCCTGGCGCACGAGTCCCGGAGAGCCGCGCGACGAGGCGCCCGTGAAGGCGCCGCCGCAATGGCCGAACAGCACGCTCTCGATCAGGCTCTCGGGAATGGACGCGCAATTCACCGCCACGAACGGCTGGTCCCGCCGCAGCGAGGCCTCATGCACGGTGCGCGCGAAGACCTCCTTGCCGGTCCCTGTCTCGCCGTTGAAGAGGATCGGAATGTTCGAGCGCGCGGCGCGGCGCAGGCGCGCCGTGATGGTCTCGATCGTCGGGTCGCCGAGTTCTACCGCGCTGAAGGGGTCGGTTTCGAGCGGCCAGTTTCGCCCCGGATGATGGGCACGATCGTTCTCTGGTGCGGGGGCCGCCACGGGACGGGCAAGCGCGTTTTCAATCGACATCTGTGTTCCTTCTCTCGTGCTTGTGGCACGACGCGGGGGTGGGGCGAGTGATGCACGCGGGTGGCGGAACACTCATCGTCCTGTGCTGTGGAGCGGGCAAGAACGGAATCGCAGAATCGCCCGCGGATGCGGGAAGATTCGATACCGTACTCCACAATATGGAACTCCTGCGTGGTGACTTCATCACGACAGGCTTACTGCTGGGATAACTCTAAGCGACTGGACGTCTTGCCTCATGGGATAGCTCACTCTTGGTAACACTTCCATAGTGTGGAGTATCCCCCCGGAACGCCGCCATCGTCGGGCCACCGTGCTTTGAACACCATCCCTAGGAACCCGGGGGGTCGACGCCCGCAACACTCGTAGCGACGGGGCGGAACAGTTGACGCGGCGAGGATCGACACGTGTCGCGCGCGACGCAGGCACCCGCATGGGGCGCGAGCAGGGACGGCAAGCCTCGCGCGGTCGGCCGCACTGCTCAATCCCTAGTGGCACATGCATTGCAGTGTTAGGGGTGTCTGTCAGCCGTTGCGAAGGGGAGTGCAATGAGTTCAGCCGAAGACGCGGTCATGGTGTGGCTGCGCGGCCGCGGGTTCGATGCGGCCGTGCATGACGCGGGACACGACCTGATCGAGAACCGGGTCATCGACTCGCTGCATTTCATGGAGTTCGTGCTGCTGCTCGAGCAGTTCACCAACCGCCAGGTCCTGACCGAGGGCATGACGCTGGAGAGCTTCCGCACGCTGGCCGCGATCCGCCGGAACTTCCTCGCCGGCATGGACTGCGACGACATGGAAGAGGAGGCGATCTGATGTCCGGGCAGCAGGCCGCGCGCGGCGACGCCGCGCGGCCAGGGATCGATGAGTTCTTCGACGAACTGCACCGGCTCGGCATCCAGCTGCGGCTCGACGGAGAGGAGCTGCGGCTGCGCGCGCCCAAAGGCAGTGTCAGCGCACCGCTGAAAGCCAGCATCGCGCAACGCAAGCCGCAGATCGTTGCCTGGCTGCGTGAGCGCGAGCGCGAAGCCGCGGCGATGCCGGAGTTGGTGCCGGCGCCGCACGAGTGGCATCGGCCGTTCGAGCTGACGCAGATGCAGGAAGCCTACTGGCTCGGGCGCAGCGACGCCTTCGCGCTGGGCGGCGTCAGCGCGCACGCCTACTGGGAATACGAGTTCGACTCGATCGATATCGCACGTGTGCGGCATGCCGTGGCGCGGCTGATCGAGCGCCATGACATGCTGCGCGCCATCGTGCTCGAGTCGGGGCAGCAGCAGGTGCTGCCGCACGCGCCGGGCGAGGGGCTGGCCGTGGCTGACCTGCGCGCCATGGGCAGCGCCGCACGCGAGGCCGCGCTGCTGACCGTGCGCGAGCAGATGTCCGGCCGCGGCCCGCGCACCGACCGCTGGCCGCTGTTCGATCTGCGCGCCCACCTGTTGCCGCAAGGCCGCGTGCGCTTCAACCTGAGCGTGAGCCTGCTGCTGGTGGACGGCATGAGCGTCGAGCTTCTCGCGCGCGAGGTCGCCGCGCTCTACCGCGAGCCGCAGGCCGAATTGCAGCCGCTCGCGCTGTCGTTCCGCGACGTGGTGAACGCGCTGGCGGCGTTCCGCGAATCGGCCGCCTATCGCCGCGCGAAGGACTACTGGCTGGCGCGGCTGTCCGACATGCCGCCCGCGCCCGAACTCGCGTTGGCGCAGTCGCCGGGCGCGGTCGTGGGCGCGCGCCTGGCGCGGCGCTCGATTCTGCTGGACGAAGCTGCCTGGCGCCGCTTCCAGGGCCACGCGCGAGACAACGGCGTGTTCGCCGCGTCGGCGCTGTGCGCCGCCTATTGCGCGGTGCTCGCGCGCTGGAGCAAGCACCCGCGCTTCACGCTCAACGTTCTCGATGGGCAGCGCTGGCCGATCCATCCGCAGATCCAGCAGGTCGTCGGCAACTTCAGCAGCACGACGCTGACGGTGGTCGACGCCGGCGACGCCGACACGCTGCAGGCTCTCGCGCGCCAGTTGCAGCACCGCCGCCTCATCGACCGGCAGCATGCCGCCTACCCCGGCGTGCGTGTGCTGCGCGAGTGGAACCGGCTGAACGGCACCGCGTCGCTCGCCGGCGTGCCCGTGGTCTTCAACAGCCTGCTCGACGTGGTCGGCGGCGAGACCGACCACGCCTCTGCGCATGAGTGCTACGCGGCGCTGCAGACGCCGCAGGTCTATCTCGACCACCAGGTGCTGCCGCGCGGGCGCGACCTCGAACTGCATTGGGACGCCGTCGAGGCGCTGTTCCCGGCCGGCATGCTCGACACGATGTTCGACGCCTATGCCGCGTTGATCGGGCGCCTGGCCGACGATTCCGCCGCGTGGACCGCGCCGTCGCACGGCCTGCCGTCGCCGCAGCCGCGCGCGCTGGCGCTCGAGCCGGGCTTCGCGCTGCCCGAGGGCACCCTGCATGGCCACGTCCTGCCCGCGCTGCAACGGCACGGCGAGCGGGTCGCGATCGTCTCCTCGCAGCGCACGCTGACCCACGCGCAGACGCTCGAACTCGTGCGGGCGCTGGCAGCCAGGCTCACGCGCGCCGGGTGCGGGCCGGGCCAGCTGGTGGGCGTCGTGATGGACAAGGGATGGGAGCAGGTCGTGGCGGTGCTCGCCATCAACGCCGCCGGCGCGGCCTACCTGCCCATCGACGCGGCCTTGCCGGCCGAGCGCATCCGTCACCTGCTCGAACGCGGCGAGGTGCGTGTGCTGCTGACGCAGGCCGACGTTGACGCGGCACTCGACTGGCCGGCGGGCATCGAGCGCCTCTGCGTCGATGGCGTCGAGCCCGCGCCCTGCGATGCCGAGCCGCTGCCCGAGAGCCCGGCGCGAGCGCACGACCTCGCCTACGTGATCTTCACCTCGGGTTCCACCGGCGAGCCGAAGGGCGTGATGATCGACCACCGCGGCGCGCTCAACACGGTGGCCGACATCAGCCGGCGCTTCGCCGTGGGCGCCGACGACCGCGTGCTCGCCGTCTCCAGCCTCGGTTTCGACCTCTCGGTCTACGACGTGTACGGCCTGCTGGCGGCCGGTGGCGCGGTGGTGGTGCCCGACGCCGGCGACATCCGCGATCCCGAACGGCTCGTGCGCTGGATGCGCGAGCAGCGCATCACCGTCTGGAACTCGGTGCCGGCCGTCGTCGAGATGCTGGTCGAGCACCTTGCCGGCCGCGGCGAACGGCTGCCGGCGAGCCTGCGCCTCGTCATGATGAGCGGCGACTGGATTCCCGTCACCTTGCCCGATCGGCTGCGCCGCCTGAGCGACCAACTCACGATCGTGAGCCTGGGTGGCGCGACCGAGGCGTCGATCTGGTCGATCGTGCACGTCATCGGCGAGGTCGGCCCCGACTGGAAGAGCATCCCCTACGGCCGCGCCCTGGCGCACCAGCAGGTGCACGTGCTCGACCACCGGCTCGGCGAACGCGAGACCTGGGTGCCGGGCGAGCTCTACATCTCCGGTGTCGGGGTCGCCCTCGGCTACTGGCGCGATCCGGCGCAGTCGGACGAACGCTTCATCGCCGGCGCACACGGCGACCGCATGTACCGCACCGGCGACTGGGGGCGCTATCTGCCCAACGGCGAGATCGAATTCCTCGGCCGCGATGACCTGCAGGTGAAGGTGCAGGGCTTTCGCATCGAACTCGGCGAGATCGAGAGCGCGCTGCAGCGCCACCCGTCGGTGCGTGCGTCGGTGGTCGGCGCCGTCGGGCCGCGCAGCGGCGGCAAGCGGCTCGTGGCCCATGTCGTGCCGCGGCCCGGCGCGGCGTTCGATGCCGATGCGCTGCGCCACTTCCTCGCGCAGCGGCTGCCCTCGCACATGGTGCCGGCAACCATCCTGCGGCTCGAGGAGCTGCCCCTGAGCGCCAACGGCAAGGTCGACCGCAAGCGCCTGCCGCAGGAGGCCGCGCCGCGCGCCGCGAACGAACCGGTGGCGCCGCGCAACCTCGTCGAGTCGCAGCTGCTCGACATCTGGCATGAGCTGCTCGCGCACCGTCCGATCGGCGTGGCCGACCCGTTCTTCGAGGTCGGCGGCGACTCGCTGCTCGCAGTGCGCCTGAGCGCGGCGATCCAGAAGCGGCTGCGCCGAACGTTCTCGGTGTCGACCCTGTTCAAGGCGCCGACGATCGAGAAGATCGCGCAGTCGCTGCAGGACCAGCCGGACGCCGGCGGCTCGCTGGTGGCGGTGCAGCCGCACGGCCACCGCCGGCCGCTGTTCCTCGTGCACCCCGTGGGCGGCAACGTGCTGTGCTATTCGACGCTGGCCCGCCACCTCGGCGCCGACCAGCCGGTGTTCGCCTTCCAGTCGCAAGGGCTCGACGGCCGCAGCGAGCCGCACGAACTCATCGAGGACATGGCTGCGGGATACGTCGCCGAGCTGCGGCGCCAGCGACCGGCCGGGCCCTACCGCCTCGGCGGCTGGTCGATGGGCGGCGTGATCGCGGCCGAGATGGCGGCCCAGCTCGAAGCCGCGGGCGAGGCGGTCGAAGGCGTGGTGTTGTTCGACAGCGTGCTGCCGCCGCCGCGGTCGAGCGTCGAACTGCCGGCACTGCTCGATCGATTCCTTCACGACCTGGGCGTGCCGGCGGCGACGCGCGCGCGCCTGGCCCCGCTCGCGGCGGCGTGCGACGGCAGCGCGCCCGCACTGTCGCAACTGTTCGGCAGCACGCCCTTCATCGAGCTGCGCATCCACGATCCGCTGCCGCTGTTTGCCGTGTTCTGCGCCAACATGCGTGCGCTCAAGCGCTTCGTGCCGCGCCCCTGCAAGGCGCGCCAGCTGCTGGTGCGCGCGTCGAGCTACGCGCACGAGCCGGGCTGGCGCAGCCCGCCGTGCCATGCCGACTGCGTGGCCCGCCTCGTGGTGCGCGACGTCGAGGGCGACCACTTCACGATGATGTCCGAGCCGCAGGTGCGCTCGCTCGCCCTGCACGTCGCCTCCTTCTTCGAGACCGCCGGCGTGGTCGACGGCCTCGGACGCACTCGCCGCACTGCCGGCGTCGACGCATGAACGGGACCGCGGGTGTCCTGGAAGCCGCCGAGCCGGTGGTGCCGGCGCCGCGCTGGGATTCGAGCTCGCCGTCTCGCCGCGGCGTGCTCGATCTGCTGCGCGAGCACGCCGAACGGCGGACGCACGAGACCGCGCTCGTTTTCGCGCAAGAGCAGGGGGATCACGCCGAGTTGACGTGGGCGCAGCTGCAGCGCCTGGTCCATGCCCATGCGGCGCACATCGCGGCCGGCGGTGCGGCCCCGGGCGACACCGTGGTGGTGCTGTCGTCGTCGGTGGCGGAGCAGGTGCTCGGCTTCCTCGGCGCGATCGCCGCCGGCTGCGTGCCGACCATCGTCTCCTATCCCTCCAGCAAGCAAAGCGCGGACGCCTTCGAGGCGATGCTGCGTCCTGTGCTCGTGCACAGCCGCGCGCGCCTGCTGCTGCACGGCGCCTCCTTTGCGCCGCATGTCGGCGGCCTCGCGGCCTTGACCACGCTGCGGCCCTTTGCGGCCGCTGCCGAGCGGCCGCCGCCGCTTGCGGCCGTGGCGCGACGCACCGACGCGCCGCTGTTCCTGCAGTTCTCCTCCGGGACCACCGGCGCGCGCAAGGCGGTCGCCGTCAGCGAACGCATGCTGATGAACCAGGCCGCCTCCTACGCTGCCGCGATCGGGCTGCGCACGGACGACAAGGTGGTGAGCTGGCTGCCGCTGTATCACGACATGGGGCTGGTCGCGGCCTTGCTGATTCCGCTGTGCCATGGCGTCACCGGCATTCACCTGTCGCCCTTCGATTGGCTGACGCGGCCCGAGATGCTGTTCGAGCTGATCGAGCGGCACCGCGCGACCCTGCTGTGGCTGCCCAACTTCGCCTATGAGCTGTGTGCCCAGCGCATCGATGCGCGCTGCGCCGCGCGGCTCGGCACGCTTCGCGGCATCGTCAACTGCAGCGAGCCGGTGCGCCCGCAGGCACACGAGCGCTTTCTCGACGCCTTCGGCGCGCTCGGGGTGCGAGCCGAGATGCTGCAGACCTGCTACGCGATGGCGGAAACGACCTTCGCTGTCACGCAGTCGAGTTTCGGACGGCCGGCAAGCGTCGATCGGGTGGACCGCGACGTCTTCCTGGCACAAGGGCGCGCCGTGCCTGCAGCGGCCGGCGCTGCGCCTGGGCAGACGCTCGCCATGGTGTCCTCGGGCCGGCCGATCGAGGGCGCGCAGGTGCGCATTGCGGGGGCGGCGGGCGAGCGCCGGGTGGGCGAGATCGAGGTGCACAGCGACTCGATGTTCGGTGGCTACCTCTTCAACGCCGATGGCGCCGACACGCTCGGCGCCGACGGCTGGCTGCGCACCGGCGACCTGGGTTACGTCGCCGGCGGCGAACTCTACGTCACCGGCCGTTCGAAGGACCTCATCATCCGCCGCGGCCACAACATCGATCCGACCGACATCGAAGAGGTCGTGGCGCAGGTCGAGGGCTGCAAGGGCGGCCGCGTGGTCGCCTTCGGCATCGACGACCCCGGGCGCGGCACGCAGGACGTCGTCGTGATGGCCGAGCGCGCCGGCCCCGAAGTCGACGCGCAGTCGCTGCGCTGCGCGATCCGCGAGCGGCTGCTGACGGCGATGAACGAGACGCCGGGCGACGTGCTGGTCTGCGAGCCGAACACGCTGCGCAAGAGCACCTCCGGCAAGCTCTCGCGCTCGGGCAACCGGCAGCTCTATCTCGAGCG
>CAJPFZ010000601.1 GCA_905339355.1 Burkholderiaceae bacterium | reverse complement strand
CCGTCCAGCACGCCGACCAGCAGGAAGACCTTGGTCTGCAGGCTTTCCATCAGTTCGGGCTGGCGCGCCGAGGATTCGAGGAACTTGGAGCCGAGCAGGCCGACGCCGAGGCACGAGCCGACGGCGCCCAGGCCGATCATGTGTCCCACGCCGAGGGGGAGAAGGTCGATGCCGTTCACGAGGCGCTCCTGAGTCGAGTTGAGATGTCTTCGTTGCGAACATCGTGCCGCGCCACGCACGCGCCTGCCATGACCTGCGAGGTCATGGCGTAGAGTGCGAGCATGGGCTCGATCCTCTTTCGACACGTCAACTTGAGCGACGGCCGAAACGGCGTCGACGTGCTGATCGATGGCGATCGCATCGCCGCCATCGGCCCGGGGCTTGCCGCGCCCGAAGGCGCGGAGCTGGTCCAGGGCGACGGCCTGCTGCTCGCGCCGCCTTTCGTCGACGCCCACTTTCACCTCGACGCCACGCTCTCCTACGGCCTGCCGCGCGTCAACCAGAGCGGCACGCTGCTCGAAGGCATCGCGTTGTGGGGCGAACTCAAGCCGCAGCTCGCGCAGGAGGCGCTGGTCGAGCGCGCGCTGCAGTACTGCGACTGGGCCGTCGCCCGTGGGCTGCTCGCGATCCGCTCGCATGTGGACGTCTGCGACGAGCGGCTGCTGGCCGTCGAAGCGCTGCTGCACGTGAGGCAGAAGGTGCGGCCCTATCTCGACCTGCAGCTGGTGGCGTTTCCGCAGGACGGCCTGCTGCGCTCGCCGAAGGCGCTCGCCAACCTGAAACGCGCGCTGGACCTCGGCGTCGACGTGGTGGGCGGCATCCCGCACTTCGAGCGCACGATGGCCGAAGGCGCCGAGTCGGTGCGGCTGCTGTGCGAACTGGCGGCCGAGCGCGGCCTGCCGGTCGACATGCACTGCGATGAGAGCGACGACCCGCTGTCGCGCCACATCGAAACACTCGCCTTCCACACCCAGCGGCTGGGGATGCAGGGGCGCGTGACCGGCTCGCACCTCACGTCCATGCATTCGATGGACAACTACTACGCCTCCAAGCTGATTCCGCTGATCGCCGAGGCGCAGGTGCATGCGGTCGCCAACCCGCTGATCAACATCACGCTGCAGGGCCGCCACGACAGCTACCCCAAGCGCCGCGGCATGACGCGGGTGCCCGAGCTGATGGCCGCGGGCGTCAATGTCGGCTTCGGCCACGACTGCGTGATGGACCCGTGGTACGCGCTGGGCTCGGCCGACATGCTGGAGGTCGCGCAAATGGGCCTGCACGTCGCGCAGATGACCTCGCAGGCGCAGATGCGGGCGTGTTTCGATGCGGTCACGGTCAACAGTGCGCGCATCCTGGGCCTTGCCGATTACGGCATCGAGGTCGGCCGCCCGGCCGACATGGTGCTGCTGCAGGCGAGCAGCCCGGTGGAGGCGATCCGCCTGCGTGCCACGCGCCTCATGGTGGTGCGCCGCGGCGCGGTGCTGTCGCGTACGCCACCCGCCATCGCGCATGTGCAGCTGCCTGGACGCCCCGAGACGGTGGACTGGGCCTTGCAGCGGGCAGCGCCGCCCACGAGGGCGTCCCGCTAGAATGAATTTCACAGGGAACGCTCGCTCTCGCGGCACAACGATCATGAAACTCATCGGTTCGCCCACCAGCCCGTATGTGCGCAAGGTGCGCATCGTGATGGCGGAAAAGAGGCTGGACTACCAGCTCGAAGACGAAGACGTCTGGAACAGCGACCACATCCTGCGTTCCAACCCGCTCGGCAAGGTGCCGTGCCTGGTGATGGAGGGCGCCGAGGCGGTGTTCGACTCGCGGGTCATCGTCGAGTACCTCGACACGCTGTCGCCGGTGGGCAAGCTGATCCCCGAGCGTGGCCGCGAACGCGCCGAGGTGCGCACCTGGGAAGCCCTCGGCGATGGCCTGCTCGACGCAGCCATCCTCGCGCGCCTGGAGCGCACTTGGGCCGGGCGCACCGACAGCCAGCGCAGCGAGGCGTGGGTCGAGCGGCAGATGGGCAAGGTGCACGCCTCGCTCGCCGCGATGAGCAAGGGCCTGGGCGACAAGCCGTATTGCTCAGGCATCCACTTCTCGCTGTCCGACATTGCCGTCGGCTGCGCGCTCGGCTACGTCGACTTCCGCTTCGGCGAGATCGATTGGCGGGCGTCGTACCCCAACCTCGCCAAGCTCAACGAGAAGCTGGCGCAGCGTCCGAGCTTCGCCGACACGCTGCCGCCCGCGGCGTGAACTGGAGCGCCTTGGTGGCGCCCTACACAACGGCCGCGACCGGGGCGCGTGCGCGCAGGTCGAACTGCAGCTTGCGATAGATGTTGCGCATGCGCGCGCCGACAGCGGGCACGCTCAGCTGCAGGCCGCGCGCGACTTCGTTGACCAGGTAGCCTTCGGCGGTCCACTGCAGCAGCAGCTGGTCGGCTTCGTTGAGCCGCAACGGGTTGGCCGCTTCGCCGCCGAAGTCGGAATCGAGCCAGCCGCGGGCATCGAAATGCGACTTCACCTGGCGCGCAATCTGCGGCGACATCGTCGACTCGCC